>CAZISP010000010.1:0-10890 GCA_964541955.1 uncultured Lachnospiraceae bacterium | reverse complement strand
GTTTGAGTTTCGCAAATCCGCATCAGATCGTTGATGTCCATCTGTTCCGTGCAGTTGTAGCAAATATACTTTTTTCCCGATTTGTATGCAACGTCGCTTGAGGGAATAAGCCCCAGGCATATTTTGCAGAACCGACGGGGTTTTGCAGAATAATCGGAGGGCAAAAGCCCGTAGCTTGGGCAGTTTTGAGGGCAGTTTACCTGCCGGCAGAATTTACACATTTTTCGTCATTTTCCTTTCTTTTTCGGGTTTTTTCGTTATTACTTGACAAATTCGACAAAAGCGGTTATAATGTGATTGTGAAATCCGTAATAATTCTGAAAACCGAAATATTATGGCGTAATTATATCGTAAATCCGAAATATTGTCAACCCCTATTATTCACAAAAATAAAAGTTTCGGCAAAATCTACAAGATAAGGCAGGACTCGAATAAATGAGTTATGTTAGTTTTGAACAACTTCTCGCAGAGAGAGGCACCACAACCTACAAGGTTGCCAAGGAAACGGGAATATCAAATTCCACCTTCAGCGATTGGAAGAGCGGACGGTCAACGCCAAAGCTCGACAAGATGCAAAAGATAGCGGCATATTTCGATGTGTCTCTTGAATGTCTCATGGGCGAGGATTTTTTGTGCGTGAGGGATTTTGAAAGCGCTCCCCGTCCGAGAGGTGCCTTGCGTGTGCCGATAGTGGGCGAGATACGCGCGGGCGCGCCTATCGTTACAAACGAGACGCTGCTTGGCTACGAGTCGGCAGAGATAGCGCGCGGCGAGGACGTGTCGGATTATTTCTTTCTTTCGGTTCGCGGCGACAGCATGAAGGACTGTGGCATGGTGGACGGTTCTCTCGTGCTTTTCCGAAAGCAACAGTATGCCGACGAGGGAAATATCGTGGCTTGCCTTGTGGGCGGCGACAGCGCGACGGTCAAGCGCTTCCATAGGGAGGGCAGGAGAATACTGCTCATGCCCGAAAACGAGGAATACGAGCCCATCGAGCTGACCCCTGAGGATTTTGAGGCGGGAAGCGCGAGAATTCTGGGAGTAGCAAAGGAACTGAAGATAAGATTTTAATTTAGGAGATCAAAATGACATCAATCAGCGTTGAGTCCCTTTCATTTTCCGTGGGGACAACGGTTATTATAGAAAATGTTTCATTTTCCCTTGAGGAGGGAGACAAGCTGGGTGTGATCGGCGTAAACGGAAGCGGAAAATCCACGCTTCTGAAGCTGATCACGGGCGAGCTTGAGCCCGATAGCGGGAGCGTTTATATCTCAAAGGACAAAACTGTGGGGATATTGACGCAGGAGGGTGCTTTTGAGGTGTCGGAGGACTGCGGCGGCACGGTGCTGGAGCAAATGTACACGGCGTTCCCCGAGCATATTGAGACCGAGAAAAGACTTGCCGAGCTTGAAGCGAAGTTAGGTGATACGGACGACCCCAATCAGGTGTCGAGAGCGGCGGAATACACCGAGCTTTACACAAGATTCGTTGACGCGGGCGGACTTGAGTTCCGTCAGCGCTGTGCGTCGATCCTGTCTAAAATAGGATTTGGTGAGGGCGAGCAGGCGCAGCACGTAGATTCGCTCAGCGGCGGTCAGAGAACGAGACTTGCCCTTGCCCGCCAGCTTTGCCGCGAGCCCGACATCCTCATTCTCGACGAGCCCACGAACCATCTCGACATCGAGACCCTCACATGGCTTGAAAACTTCCTCGTTTCTTATAAAAAGAACGTGATCGTGGTCTCCCACGACCGCTATTTTCTTGACAGAATCACAAGCAAAACCCTTTACATCGGAAATCATCACGGCAAGCTCTATAACGGCGGATATACACAGAGCATGGAGCAGAGGAAAAAGGATAGGGAAATAGAAGAGAGACATTACAAAAATCAGCAGAGAGAAATAGCCCGCCAGGAGGCTTACATTGAGCAGCAGAGGGCGTGGAACAGAGAGCGAAACATCATCGCCGCCGAGAGCCGCCGGAAGGCTCTTGACCGCATGGTCAAGCTGGACAAGCCCGAAAGCGATCCCAAGGCTATCCGCATGAGCTTCAGCCACAGCGGCGAGAGCGGAAACGACGTTATCCGGGCGAGCAAGCTTTCCATGGCTTACGGTGAAAAGAAGCTGTTTGACAAGATTTCTTTCATGGTAAAAAAGCGTGAGAGAGTATTTATCGTGGGCGCGAACGGCTGCGGAAAATCCACGCTTATCAAAATCCTTCTGGGCAAGACAGCGGCAACGGGAGGGTTCGTGGAAACAGGCTACAACGTGGAGGTCGGCTACTACGATCAGGAGAACCAGAATCTTGACCCGCAAAACACCGTTCTTGACGAGCTTTGGAACGCATACCCCACAATGAAGGAGACGGAGATAAGGAACGCTCTTGCGCTCTTCCGCTTCATCGGAGAGGACGTCTTCAAGGAGGTCGGAGTTCTCAGCGGCGGCGAGCGCGCAAGGCTCACTCTTTGCAAGCTGATATTGTCGCACATGAATCTGCTTATTCTCGACGAGCCCACCAACCACCTTGACATAAATTCACGCGAGGTGCTGGAGGAGGCTTTGGAGAGGTTTGACGGCACTATCATCACGGTGTCCCACGACAGATATTTTATCGACCGACTTGCAACGAGAATACTTGAAATAGCCCCCGGACGGGAGTTTGCCGAGATGGGCGACCTGCTTGACTATCGAATTGCACATCCGAGCGAGGGCGGTTACGACGAGTACAGGGATTTCCGTCAGAAGCGGGTTGACGCATATAATATCGCCCATCCCGAGGCGAACGAAAAGCCGCAGACGGAGGAAAAAACAAGCTATCTTGAAAAGAAGCGGTCTCAGGCTGACATTCGCCGTGAACAGAAGCGAATGGAAAAGCTGAAGCTGGAGGCGAAAAAGCTTGAAAGTGAGCTTGAGGAGATCGATGCGGAGCTTTACGGTGACGCGGCAAGCGACTATGTAAGAGCCGCCGAGCTTGACGCCCGCAAAAACGAGATCGAGGAGCGATTGCTTGAAATTTACGAGGAGACCGAGGTATGAGCGGCGCGGAATTTTTGAGGGATTTTTTCGCTGAAGAAAAGATAGAGCTTTTTGGATTTCTTTCTCTCGATGACTGCAAGATAATTCGCCCGTATTTGCTTGAACGGTGCGGAATTACACGCGGAAGCGTTGCCGTTTTCGCCGTGCCCTATTATTCCGCGGCGGCTGACACCGAGGGGCGAAACGTCTCTCTTTACGCCGTTCCAAGGGACTATCATTTGTACTTCAAGGAGCTTTTTGAGCGTTTCAGCGCGGCGGCAAAGGAAAAATTCCCCGACGCGAAATTCGGGCTCTTTTCGGACCATTCACCCATTGACGAGGTGAACGCGGCGGCAAAAACAGGGCTTGGAATAATCGGGCGAAACCACCTTCTGATAACAGAAAAATATTCCTCGTTCGTGTTTTTGGGCGAGATCGTCACAGACCTTGAATTAACGTCGGAGCTGTATGAGATTCGCTGTTGCGAGGACTGCGGCGCTTGCATGAGAGCTTGCCCAGCAGACCTTTCGGTGGAGGAGTGCCTTTCGGCATTGACACAGAAAAAGGGCGAGCTGACAGACGGGGAAAAAGAGAAGATTCTGTCTCACGGACTTGCCTGGGGCTGCGACAGATGTCAGACAGCCTGTCCGCACACGGTGGCGGCGGTGAAAAACGGAACCGTTCACAGCCCTATCGACTTTTTCCGCGAAAACTGCACCCCCGTGCTGACGGCGGGGATGGTTGAACGGATGGGGGAAAAGGAGTTTTCCGAGCGCGCCTATGCGTGGCGGGGGAAAAACACGATTCTCAGGAATCTGAAGCTTTTTGATAAAGACGACCGAGATTAAAACGGAGGCAAAATGCTGAACTTGATACTTGGCGGATCGGGTAGCGGAAAAACTACTCTGATCGAAGAAAAAATAAAAAAGGACGTGGAATCGGGGCGGCAGGTGATTCTGCTGGTTCCCGAGCAGGAGACGGTGACATCAGAGCGGCGCATGCTTGAGCTTTTGCCCGCCTCGGCTCAGCTGAGCTTTGAAGTCCTGAACTTTTCAAGACTGGCAAACAGAGTTTTCAGGCAGTGCGGAGGGCTGTCTTGGCGCAACGTTTCCGAGGGCGTCAAGGCGCTCACCATGTGGAACACGGTGACGTCTCTCAGGCCGCTTCTTTGCAAGTACGGCGGAGGGGAGAACAGCGACCTTTCGCTCACTTCTCTCATGCTGTCGGCGGTGGAGGAGTTCAAGGCCTACTGCGTAAGCCCTGCCATGCTTGAGCGCGCGTCGGAGGGGCTTGATGAGAGCAGCACGTTGCGCGGCAAGCTCCGCGACCTGTCTCTGGTTTACGCGGCGTACAGTGCGTCGGTGGAGAGCTACGGCGACGGCTCGGATGCCCTGACGAGGCTTGACGGTGTGCTCTCCGAGCATGATTTCTTTGCCGGTATGAGCGTTTATATCGACTCATTTACAAGCTTTACCGAGCAGGAGCACAGAATAATCTCCCGCATGCTCTCGGGTGCGGAGAGCGTTACGGCGGCGGTGTGTTTTAGCGATGAAACGCCCCTGCCAATGCACTTTGAGGCATCGAAAAAGACGGTTGATTTCTTTTTATCGGAAGCCGAAAAGCTTGGAATTACCCCCGAAGCTACTTGGCTACATGGCAACAAGAGAACCGAGAGCGAGGCATTGAAGGTCCTTGAACGCGACCTTTGGAGCTATGCAAAAACGGGCGGCGAGGTCACCGACTGCAACGGCGTGGTGCTGACCAAGTGCGCCAACGTATACGAGGAAGCGGAGGCGGCTGCCTGCCATATCGGACGGCTTGTGCGAGAAGGCGTGAAATACGGCGAGATCGCCGTTATCGCCAGAAGCGCGGACGAGTGGAGAGGTATTATCGACCACGCTTTTGAGAAGGCGGGGATCCCCTTTTATATGTCACAGAGCACGGACGTGTCGTCAAAGCCGCTCATAAAACTGCTTCTCAGTGCCCTGCGTATTAAAAATCGCGGCTGGCAGAGCGAGGACGTAATTTCCTATATAAAAACGGGACTTTGCGGCGGCGACGTGCGTGACACCGACCTCTTTGAGGACTATATATGGCGCTGGAGCCTGTCGGGCAAGGCTTTTTTGGGCGAGGATTGGACCATGAACCCCCATTCCTTCTCCGACCCTATGCGCGAGGAGGATATTGCCCGTCTCGAATGCGTAAACCGCGCAAGGCGGCAGATAACAGAGCCTCTCACCGCGTTTTTTGACGCGCTTGACCGAGCTGAGACCAACGCTGACCTTGCAAGAGCGATATTTGACTATATGTCAGCCCTTGATATATCCCGTCAGCTGTCCGAGTACGCACAGCTTGACGCCGAGCGAGGTATGAGACGGAGCGCCGCCGAGACGGTGACGCTCTACAACTCGGTTATTGATATTCTTGATATTATCGCGGGCTTTGACAGTGATGGCGTGCGCTTCAGCTCACGGGAGCTTGAGGATGCGCTGACTACCGTTTTCTCCTGCGTTTCAATAGGTGCTATTCCCACCTCCTGCGATGAGGTGACGGTAGGCTCTGCCAATATGCTTCGCACGGACAGACCGAGACACGCTGTGATCATCGGCATGAACGACGGCGTTTTTCCCAAAAACACGTCGGGGGTGAGCCTGCTCACCGACGAGGAAAAGGAACAGCTCTCGGCGTTAGGGGTATCCCTCGCACCCGTCGGCGCACAGGAGTGCGCAGAAGAGCTTTTCTACGTTTACAGGGCGGTGACCTGCCCCTCGGACGGACTTTACGTTTCCTACTCCTATGCAAAGCTGCAAGGAGACGGTGAGAGGATTCCGTCCATGGCGTTCAACCGCATAAAGCTGCTTACGGGCGCAGGTGTGTTTGATTTTTCTGAATCGCCTATCTCGGACAGGCTTCTTACCCCGAAAATTGCTCTTGAATATGCCGCAATGCTGGGCGATAGCGCCGAGGGAATAGCCCTCCGCAGGATTTTGGCAGAGGACGAGGGCGACGGCGGCAGATATTATCAGAGGATTTTCGAATCCGATATCTACTCCCAGTCGGTATCAAAGGAAACGGCGGATGAGATCTTCGGTGACAGGCTTTCCATGTCGCCGTCCGCCCTTGAAAAATACGTAAAATGTCATTTTGACTATTACTGCAATTACGCTCTGAAGCTTCGCTCGGACGAGCGGAACGTATTTAACATGAGCGACACGGGAACTCTTGTTCACGCGGTGCTGGAGGAATTTGTTCGCTCCGTGACCGACGAGAACGGTTTTAACGCTGAGCTGGCGGCGCAGAAGCTTGAGGAGCTTCCCGAGCTTATTGAAAAATACGCCGTCGAGCATTTGCCGAGCGGGGCGGATAACGCCAAAATGAAGCACACGCTCTCACGCTTAAAGCGGCTGTCAAGAGTTTTGGCAGGCAACGTTGTCAGCGAGTTTAAGAGCAGCGGATTTGTGCCTACCTTCTTTGAGATGAAGATAGGATACGGCGACGATGCTCAGATACGCCCCGTGGAGTACCGAGCCCACAACGGAAAGACCGCGGTTTTCAGCGGCATAGTCGACCGTGTTGACCTTATGCGACGCGGCGAGGACGTTTACGTCAAGGTCGTTGACTACAAGACGGGCGAGAAGGATTTCAAGATAAAGGATATTGAGACGGGACTTAACTCTCAGATACTTCTTTACCTGTTCAATATCTGCTACGGCAGAGAAGAAAACCGAGCAAAAATGGGCTGCGGCAAGGGCGGCAAATTGATACCCGCGGGTGCGGTCTATCTGTCCTCAAAGCTTGGCAGTATCAAGGAAAGTGCCGACGCGGGCGAGGACGACGTCATGCGTCTTGCCGACGAGCAGATAAAGCGCCGAGGAATTATTTCCGTTGAGGACGGAATCGGCGGCAAGGTCGGTCGGGGCGACAGATGCGTAAATCCTCCCTCTGACGGCGAGGGCGACCCCTTTGAGGCTCTGAACCGCCGGCTTACGGACGTGGTTTGCGGAATCGTGGGCGATCTGACGGGCGGCGACGCATCGATAAAGCCCTTGGAGGACTCAAAAAGCCCCTGCACCTACTGCGGAATGCGCGCGGTGTGCAGGAGAGAGCTGAAGATCGAATACGGCGACGAGGAGGACGAGTCAAATGGCTAAATTTACGGATGCACAGCAAAAAGCCATAGATACAAGGGATAAGACTATTCTCGTCTCGGCGGCGGCAGGCTCGGGTAAGACAACCACTCTCACCGAGCGCATAATACAGCTCCTGACCGCCAAGGAAAACCCCGCCGATATCAGCAGATTTCTGATTGTTACGTTTACGAACGCATCGGCGGCAGACCTGCGCAGTAAGATAACGGGTGCGGTGTCAAAGGCGTTGGCACAGGACCCGTCAAACCGCCATCTTAACCGTCAGCTCTTGCAGCTTGGTCGCGCCCACATCTGCACCATGGATTCCTTTTACTATGACGTTGTAAAGGAGAACTTTCAGGCGCTGGGCGTCGGTGCGTCGTCGAGAATAATTGACACAAATCAACGCGCTGTAATAATGAACGAGATACTCTCGTCTCTTATTGCCGAGAGGTACGAGCAGAGCGATGATTTCGCTCTCGCAATGGACTGCTTCCTTGACAGCAGAGGCTCAAGCTCGGCTGAAAAGGAGCTTATATCGCTGTACGAAAAGCTCTCGGGATACCCCGAGTTCCTTGATTTTCTCAAAAATGATTCGGAGGCACTTGAGAGGGAGTGCCGGGCGCCCTATCTTGAAAGCCGAAGCGGTAGTGCTGCCAAGGGATTTTGCCTTGATTTCTTCGACTATGCGCTCTCGGTTCTCTGTGACCTTTGCCACGAGGCGGAGGGTGGCGAGCTTGCGTGCTATTACCCCTCCGTGCTATATGATTTTAATCATTTCGGCGAGACGAGAGCGGCTGTTTTGGCAGGCGATTACGGAAAAGCCTTCGGGCTTTTCGGAAGCTATGCCAAGGTTGCGCGGGGCAGGGTGAAAAAGAAGACCGAGGAGAGCGAACGTTTCTCGAAGCTGCAGGATAAAATTCGTTCGGAATACGAAAAGCTCGGTGACAGATATTTTGCTCAGAGTGAGGGTGCTTGCACTGAGCTCTTGCGCCGAAATGCCCTGTTCTGCCGTGAAATTTACGAGCTTTTGACCGAGTTTGACCGCCGTTTCACAGAGAAAAAGAGGGCGATCGGGGTGCTTGATTTCACCGATAACAAGCGAATGACGCTTGACCTGTTTGTGAAAGACGAACAGCCCACCGAATACGCAAAAGAGTTTGCACAGAGGTTTGATGCCATCTACATCGACGAATATCAGGACACGGACCTGGTGCAGGACACCATTTTCCGCGCCATCTCGCACCCCGACAACCGATTTATGGTTGGCGATATCAAGCAGAGCATCTATCGCTTCAGAGGCGCGAATCCTGCGGTTTTTGCAAGCTACAAAAACACCTTCCCCGATGTTGACGAGGCTACGGGCGACGAGTGCGCCGTTTACATGTCCGAGAACTTCCGATGCGACAAGGGCGTTATAGATTTTACCAACGCAGTGTCGGATTTTATCTTCTCAAAGGGTGAAAATTCTATTGGCTACGTGGAAAAGGACGCGCTGGTCTGTTCAAAGGGCATAGTACCCGAGGGCAGAGAGCAGAAAAAGGCCGAATTTACCATGATTCGCTCCTATTCGGCAAATTCAAAGCAGTGCAGGGAAGCCCCCGAGCTGTTTGGCGGCAAGGGCGTTGAGCACGAGGCAAAGTACACGGCGGCAAAAATATGCGAGCTTCTCCGCGGCGAGGAATACTGCGAGGATCACGGGATTTTACGCCGCATTGAGGCAAAGGATATCGCAATCCTTGCAAGAACGAAGGCGGCGGCAAAGGTTTTTGCTCAGGCGCTTGAGCGGGTCAATATTCCTTGCTCGGTTCTTGAGGCAGAGAACTATTTTGAGAACCCCGAGGTGCTTCTTGCCATCTGCCTTCTGAACGTTATCGACAATCCCCAAAAGGACGTTTATTTGGCGGGGCTTCTCCGTTCACCCCTTTACGGCTTCAATCTTGACGAGCTGGCGAGGATAAGAAAGAGGGGAACCCGAGGTCTTTCTCTCTACGACAATCTTTGCGAGGCGGCAGAGAGAGATGAGGGCGAGACCACGGAAAAAATCAGATATTTTCTGGACAAGCTGTCCCTTTACCGTGAGCAGGCGCGGGTTTTGCCCGTTGACAGGCTGCTGAGATATCTGTATTTTGATACGGATATGCTTTCCTTTGTTACACCGGGCGAGGACGACGATAACTACAGCGTGCGTGAGCGCCGCGCTAATCTCTTGGTGCTCTACGAGTATGCGCGGAGCTTTGAATCGGGCTCGCTGAAGGGACTTTACAGCTTTATCTGCTTTATACGCGACACCATCGAGGCAAATCAGACGGTGGAGCCCGCGGGACGAAGCGGAGACAGCAATATGGTAAGGATAATGACCATCCATTCCTCAAAGGGACTTGAATTTCCCGTTTGCTTTGTGACCTCCTGCGGCAGAAGCATGCGCAGAACGGATACGGCGGCGGTGGCGTTCTCAAGGGAGATCGGCGTTTCTGCCGCGTTCCGTGACAAAACGGGGCTGGCGACACTTAAAAATCCCGTTGTCGAGGCAATACGACAGAAAAATTCTCTTGAGGACAGCGAGGAGGAGATGCGTATACTCTACGTTGCCCTGACACGTGCCCGTGAAAGACTTTTCCTTGTGGGCTCGTTCAGCGGTGACACGCGGTATCGCACAATCGCGGAGCTTTCGGCGTTCCCTCATAAATACGGCGTGATGAACGCACCTGATTGGGATGCGTGGATTTCCGCTGCGATTGAGGGGCGCGAGGATATTTGCGCGATGAACGTTCTTGAACCAAGCGAGGTGGAGCAAGCAGAGCCTATGGATAACGGCGAGCAGTCGGGCGGGGAAGTCACCCAAGAAGAAATCGCGCGTTGTGAAAGCTTGTTCCGCGAGCGGTTCGGATTTGCTTACGATGACAGACACGTGGGTGTTCCCGCAAAGCTGTCGGTATCAAGGCTTTATCCCGGTGTGCTTGACAGCGCCGAGCGGGAGAGCGAGGACAGGCGGATAGAGATCCCCGAGATCAAAAATGCTCCCGCATTTCTCCTTGAGGGTGAGAGCGGGGCAAGCGGCGCAGAGCGGGGAACCGCCACCCACGCTTTCATGCAGTTCTGTGATTTTGCAAACGCGCAAAAGAGCGGCGCAAGAGTGGAGGCGGCAAGATTGGCAGACAAGGGATTCATTCCCGCCGAGAGTCTGAGGCTCATCAACTTCCGTCAGCTTGAAAGATTTTTTGACAGCGGATTTTTCGCGTCTCTTTCGGGCGCGAAAAAAGTCTGGCGCGAGCAGAGATTCAATCTGCTTCTGCCCGCATCGAAATTCACCGAGAGCGAAGCGGTGGCGTCGTCACTTGGAGATACGAAGCTGGCGGTGCAGGGCGTTATCGACCTTGTATATGAGGACGCAGAGGGAAATCTTATCCTGGCGGATTACAAGACCGATTATCTCACACCCGAGGAGATTGAAAATCCCGCTTTGGCGACGGCAAAGCTGACCGAGCGGCACGGAGAACAGCTTTCTTACTACCGCGAGGCTGTTCGGCAGATATTCGGTCGCGAGCCGGCGCGTGTATGTATCTATTCCTTGCCCTTGGGCGAGGCTGTGGATATTGAAACAAAAGAAATATAAAAGTGCGGCGAGCCTTAGCGTGATACTCTTAACGGAGTATCACGCAACTCTATTCGCCTACGGCGAGTGATATTGCTACGCAGTTATATTCGGCTCACGCCGAGTGATATTCGCTACGCGAGTTTGCGGCGAA
>CAZISP010000009.1:0-11311 GCA_964541955.1 uncultured Lachnospiraceae bacterium | reverse complement strand
CCCCACCTTCGTTATATTCTGCAATAACGCAGAGCTTTTCCACTTCTCCTACCAGAGATACATCGAAAATTGCCTGCGTGATACCTTTGGCTTCAAGGGCACGCCCATCAGGCTCATTATCCGACAGAAGGGCGACGAAGCCTAAAGAATCCCTTAAAATGGAGAAAATATGTTTATAGACAACGTTAAAATTTACATCAAGGCGGGCAACGGGGGAAACGGCGCGGTTTCGTTCAGACGCGAAAAATACGTTTCCCACGGCGGCCCCGACGGCGGTGACGGCGGTAACGGCGGCAACGTCGTTTTCCGCGTTGACGAGGGCACCAATACCTTGCTCGCTTTCCGATACAAGAGAAAATTCGTGGCTGAGAACGGCGGCAACGGCAAGGGCGCAAAGTTCCACGGCGCAAACGGTGCCGATTGCGTAATTTCCGTTCCCCGCGGCACACTCATAAAGGACGCCGAAACAGGCAAAATAATCAAGGACCTGTCCATTGACGACGAATTTATCTGCATCAAGGGCGGCAAGGGCGGTTGGGGAAACCGACATTTCGCCACACCCACAAGACAGGCTCCCATGTTTGCAAAGAACGGAATCACAGGCGCGGAAAAGGAAGTTATCCTTGAGCTTAAAATGATCGCGGACGTAGGACTTATCGGATTTCCCAACGTTGGAAAATCCTCTATCCTCTCTCGAATCAGCGCCGCAAAGCCCAAGATTGCGGACTACCATTTCACCACCCTCTCGCCCAATTTAGGCGTTGTAAAAACAGGCGACGAAACGGGCTTTGTTGCCGCGGATATTCCCGGACTTATTGAGGGAGCCGCCGACGGGCTTGGTCTCGGACATCAGTTTTTGCGCCACGTTGACCGTTGCAGACTGCTTTTGCACGTGGTCGATATCTCGCAACTTGAGGGCAGAGACGCAATTGAGGATATAAAGCAGATAAACACGGAGCTTGAAAAATACAGCCCCGAGCTGGCAAGCCGTCCTCAGATAATCATTGCCAACAAGACCGACATGGTAAACGAGGAATACGTTGACCTTGAAGCGTTTGAAAAATTCGTTGACGACAACGAGTGGGAAATGCTCTACGTTTCCGCCGCAACGGGCGAAAACCTTGACCAGCTCATTCGCCGCGTGGACGAACGGCTGAAAATGCTTCCCCCCGTAAAAATTTACGACAGCGAAATTGTCGAGGAAGAGGCAGACGACACTACCGAGCGCGAGACAATCGTCCGCCGCGAAAACAACACCTTCTACGTGGAGGGTCCATGGCTTGAAAAGCTTATGGGACAGGTCAATTTCGACGACTACGAATCGCTCAACTACTTCCAGAAGGTGCTCATCAGGAGCGGCGTCATCAAGATGCTGGAGGACAAGGGCGCACAGGACGGCGATACCGTCTCTATCTACGATTTTGAATTTGATTTCGTCAAATAAAAAATGCGGCACCGCTTATGCGTCGTGTTCTTACGGACAGTTTTTACAATATTTTATCAAAAAGATAAACGGTTACAGCCAGAGGCTCCCTTGTGTAAAGGGAGCTGTCAGCGAAGCTGACTGAGGGATTGTTTTAACGTAAATTTTACCTTTTACAATCCCTCCGTCTCGCTTGCGCGAGCCACCTCCCTTTGCACAAGGGAGGCTTTTTGTTTATCTGCAAGTGCGCACTTACTCACCACCGAAAGTGGTAGTGCAATAGAAAACGCCGATACGGAATGAAATCCTTATCGGCGTTTAACTTTATCTCATCGTAGCAAACATAAAACTCTGTAAAAAAAATTATAAAGAAACAATTTCATCATATAAAGTTGAATTTTGCTTGTCAGACCACAAACCAAATTGTTTATTATAACTTTTAAGTAACCATTTTATAATGAAAGGATTATTATCATGGAAATCTTTATAACGTTTGAGTATTAACAAATATACATCTTTGTTGTTGATAATTGCTCTATGGCAATTTTGTTGCCAAGCTACTTTCGAAACCCAACCACTATATACATCGTTTAGTTCAGGCACAATAAAGTTAACAATGCCACCTATCCCCACCTGTTCCTTATCATTTTTATTTTCTGCGGGATATTCGCATATTAACTGATGTAGTAATAAATGTTCAAGAAGGTTACAATACACAAGATTTTCTTTCTTTTGCCACTCGTATGGATTCTATTTAGCGAACTCAGGCTTACCTAACATAATAGCATGATCTTCATATTTGTGATGGACATAAAGTCCGTCTTTGGTTCTTGTAACCTTTGGATTCTTTGTCCAATTCGGTCTCATATAATCATATAAACCAACCCCATATTTTTGTTGTAGGTAATCACAATACTCTAAATAAGTATAGTTTTTTACTTTCTCATATTCTTTTATATCCACTGTAACTTCTCTTTCTAAACATTACTTACTGTCCTTAGGAATGCGGCACCGCTTAGGCGGTGCCGCATTTTTTATTATCCGATAACCTTCTTGAAGCTCTTCTTGCCGCGTCTGATAACAAGACCCTCCTTCATGTCCTCGCGGGCATATACGGTCTTGATGTCGGTGACCTTCTCGCCGTCAACCGTAACGCCGCCCTGCTCTACCGCACGTCTCGCCTCGGACTTTGAGGGAACGAGACCCGCCTTTACAAGGACAGTGAGAATGTCGATATTGCCGTCGATAAAGTCCTCATCGACAAGAGTTGTCGTAGGCATATCAGCCTGAGCGCCTGCGCCAAAGAGTGCCTTTGCGCTTGCCTGAGCCTTCTCCGCTTCCTCCTCGCCGTGAACCATCTTTGTCAGCTCGTATGCGAGAATTTCCTTTGCGGTGTTCAGCTGACTGCCTTCCCATGCGTCCATTTCGTTGATCTGCTCGATGGGCAGGAAGGTGAGCATTCTGATGCACTTGAGAACATCCGCGTCGCCAACGTTTCTCCAATACTGATAGAAATCGTAGGGGCTGGTCTTATTAGGATCAAGCCATACGGCGTTGCCCGCAGTCTTACCCATCTTCTTGCCGTTGGAGTCGGTGAGAAGAGTGATGGTCATAGCGTTTGCGTCCTTGCCCAGCTTGCGGCGGATAAGCTCCGTACCGCCCAGCATATTGGACCACTGGTCGTCGCCGCCGAACTGGAAGTTACAGCCGTAGTTCTTGTACAGGTAATAGAAGTCGTAGGACTGCATGATCATGTAGTTAAACTCAAGGAAGGAAAGACCCTGCGCCATTCGCTGCTTATAGCACTCGGCTCTCAGCATGTTGTTTACCGAGAAGCAAGCGCCAACCTCGCGAAGCAGTTCAACGTAGTTGAGCTTGAGGAGCCACTCTGCGTTGTTTATCATCATCGCCTTGCCCTCGGAGAAGTCGATGAACTTTTCCATCTGGCGCTTGAAGCACTCTGCGTTGTGGTTAATATCCTCAAGAGTGAGCATCTTTCTCATGTCGGTTCTGCCCGAGGGGTCACCGATCATGGTAGTACCGCCGCCGATAAGAGCGATAGGCTTGTTGCCCGCCATCTGAAGCCTCTTCATAAGAGTAAGAGCCATAAAGTGACCTGCCGTAAGGCTGTCTGCTGTGCAGTCGAAACCGATGTAGAAGGTAGCCTTGCCGTTGTTGATTATCTCCTTTATTTCCTCTTCATTTGTCATCTGCGCTATAAGCCCGCGGGCTTTCAGCTCGTCAAAAATCGTCATTTTTCTATATCCTTTCGATTTTTACATATTATCTGAATAATTATAACTCAAAAAAGACTTTTTGTCAATATAAAGGGAGAAACTTTGCCGCGGGCATCTCTCCGCTGACGGCAAAAACCCACGGCAAACAGCCGTGGGTTGACCACCAATTATATAATTAAATTATATTACTGAGCGTTCCTTCTTGCCTCAAAGCATGCACTGCAGTAAACAGGTCTGTCGCTGGAGGGCTGGAAGTATACCTTTGCAACTCCGCCGCACTCAGCGCAAGTTGTCTCAAACACCTGTCTGGGCTCTCTTGCTTCTCTGTTTGCATTCTTTCTTGCGTCGCGGCAAGCCTTGCAGCACTTAGGCTTGTTTACAAAGCCCTTTGCCTTGTAGAATTCCTTCTCACCTGCTGTGAAAACGAACTCATTGCCACATTCCTTGCAGACCAAAGTTTCATCTTCGAAAACTTCGTTCTCAACTGCAACCATTTCTTCTTCGTACATTGTGCTAATACCTCGCTTTTGTTTGTCCTGCCCTGTCGGGCTGATTTTTTATTAAACCGGGGGCTTGAAGTCACCGCCGTTTAATACAGATTTGAGTTTTTTCCTGGCTCTGAAAATTGCATTGTCAACGGATCTTGCAGACCTTGAAAGGCGAGCGGCAATTTCCGCAGATGTTAAGCCCGAGGCATATAGCCGAAGAACATCGTATTCAAGTTTCGAGAGATTCTCTGTCATGAGATTTTCCAGTGCCTGCGTTCTTTCCCTGTCTATAACCCGATCCGAGACATCAGCCGTATCCGCGATGCCCAGAAACTCCTCGATGGGAAGCAGACTTACGCTCCTCTTCAAGGCAAATCTGGCTCTGCTGATCATGCTGTTTGTAACGCACACCTTGGCATAAAGCCCAAACGATACACGGCTCTGGTCGGCATCATAGGTAAGCGCCGCCTTTGAGAGTGCTATCAGTGCGTACTGCATCAGATCGTCCGAATCATAGACCCCTGCCAAAGCCTCACTGTAGCTTGAGACCGCCGCTTCAAGCATGGGTCGGTAAAGCTCCGCCAGTCGGTCGAAAGCAAGCTCGTAATCACTTCGGTATTCCGAGATAAGACGGTTCACGTTCTCGTCCGAGAAATCGTTCCTTTCCGTCAGCGCGTCCTTTTTCTTTTTTTCGTTTCTGCTCAAGGACCTGCCCTCCGGGGAAAACCAAAATTCACGTCAATACCAATTAGATGATTATAGTAATATTATACCATTATTTTTCACAATGTCAATAGTCAAAAGGCAAATAATTCTCGTCATTTTAGACAAACATCTGCCAAAACGTTCATTTTTGGCAATTTTTTTTGCTTTTTCGACCATGACGAAAAGGATTTACCGCAAAATCACGTTCCCAGCAGATAATCAACGCTGCCCGAGAGAAGCGCGACCACGCCCCGGTAAATTGCCTCGGGATGATCGTTGAATATGTCTATCATATGCTGAGCGCGCTCGTTTGTGTCTACCACAAGCGATGTGGAATAGATGACCGTTCCCGCCTCAATAAGCGAACAGTTCACCTGATATCTGCCGTCGTGAAGCTTCTCGGTGTTGCATCTCATTTCCACCTTTCTGCGCTTGAAATCAAGATAGCGCAGGGCATAACGAAGGCTCTGGTCGAGAATCGAGGGCAAAATATTGCTCTTCAGCTCTCTCGCCACAACTCTTCCCTTGTCCGAGACGATGTACAGCTTCTCGCCGTCCACCTCTTCCTCAATCACCAATCCGTCATCCACCATCTCGTAAAAATAAACGGCAAAATCCATGTAGAACACGTAGTCGGTCTGACGCACGATATCATTTATCGTATTAAAAGTAAGCGGGTAGTTGACGTTTTCCATCAAATACAGCACAAAAATCTTCACATTGTTCTTTCCGCCGATAATTGAACTCATATTTATCTCCTCGAATAGTATTCTGCTATTATTTTACCACATTTTTGTTAATTTGCAAGATAAAATTTCCGAATTGTCTTTACAAATCGCCCCTTTTTATGGTATTATATAGTGGTAGAATCATTGACAGGAGAAAACACAATGAATATAGCTATCTTGGGCTTCGGCGTTGTCGGCGGCGGCACAGCCGAGGTTCTCACAAAAAATCACGATATAATAAAAGCAAAAACAGGCGCGGACATTGAGATAAAGAAGATTCTCGACCTGCGCGAGTTCCCCGACAGCCCCTTCGGCTCTCTGGTTACTCACGATTTTAATGAAATATTGAACGATCCGACGATCGACACGGTCGTTGAGACCATGGGCGGCGCGCACCCCGCATATGACTTTTCAAAAGCGGCGCTTCAGGCGGGCAAGAACGTTGTAACCTCCAATAAGCTGGTGGTTGCGGAGTTCGGTGTTGAGCTTCTCAGGACAGCAAAGGCAAACGGCGTCAGATATCTGTTTGAGGCGTCGGTCGGCGGCGGCATTCCCATCATCAAGCCCCTTATTTCCGACCTTGCGCAGAACAACATCGACCGCATCGCGGGAATCCTGAACGGAACGACCAATTACATTCTCACTCAGATGATAGAAAACGGCACCTCCTTTGAGGATGCGCTCAAGGAAGCGCAGGCAAAGGGCTATGCCGAGGCAGACCCCACCTCCGACATTGAGGGACACGACGCGGCGAGAAAGATAGTAATTCTTGCGGCTCTCGTATCGGGCAAGCTCATCTCTCCCGAGGACATTTCGGTTGAGGGAATTACAAAAATCACCTCCGCTGACGTTGCCTTGGCGGGCGAGCTCGGATATTCTGTCAAGCTTATCGGCTACAGCGAGATCAGCGGCGGCAAGACCCTTGCGTTCGTTGCGCCCCGCCTTGTTCCAAAGGGAAATCCCCTGTGCGACATTTCCGACGTTTTCAACGGCATTCTCGTTCATTGCGATATGCTTGGTGACGCCATGTTCTACGGCAGAGGCGCGGGCAAGCTGCCCACTGCGAGCGCAGTCGTCTCCGACATTATCGATATTGCGGCAAAGGCAGGCTCAACGCCCGCTTCACCCATTTGGACAGCGGCGAGTGAAAGTGATACCCTGCCCCTCTCTGCCTACAGCGCTCGTCAGTTTATCCGCGTAAGCGAGAAAACCGCACTTCCGGGCGGCACGTTGGCCGAATCCGAGCTTGGCACGGCTTACTTGACCGATACCATGACCGAATCCGAGGCTATCGAGCTTTGCGAGAAAATTGAAAAATCGGGCATAAAAGTGCTGAACAGAATCAGAGCTCTTTAACAGAAAAACCGACTGAAAGAAATTTCAGTCGGTTTTATTTTAATCCCGATTCGGCATGTGCTTTTGAATATAAGCACACCAAAGGCTCCCCCCTGTGTAAGGGGAGCTGTCAGCCTGTTTGGCTGACTGAAGGGTTGTTTTTGCTGTTTTCAGACAATCCCTCCGCCCCTTTGGGGCACCTCCCTTTACACAAGGGAGGCTTCAGCATCGAAGCCGCAGAAAATTTACTGCCCTACTCTGCAAGTAAATTTTATAGGCAGGTCGCTGTCCCGCTCGAACTCAAGACAACGCTCATTGTAAGGACCCGCAAAAGGCAGATTCTTACCGCCAAGCCCACCGCACAGCGCACCTGCGGCGGTGGTGGAAACGGTGATCGCCACCCGATTTTCACGCTTCACAAGGTTGCTCGGAACCTCAAATCGATAAGGCGGCATCACTTTTGTGCCAAGCTTTTCACCGTTTACCGAAACGCTCACACAAAATTCCGTGCCGACGAGCTCAATGACAGCTCCCTGCCGCTCAACAGCCAAAAACTCACCGTCAAAGCGGACACTTCCCGAAAAATGCTCGGGCAGTGATTCAACCTCTCTGCGTATCGCTCGCTTTTCAAGATGGTCTGCCGAAAGCACCGTTTCGCTCTCAACCGTCATCTTAAAGCCCTTTATTTCCTCGAAATTTGCCGCCTGAGCAGGCTTTTTATCACAATGCAACTCATCGTTCGTCACAAGCAGAACAAACTCCGTGTCGGGTAAAATTTCAAGTTTCTCCGAAAGGTCGTGCTTAATTATCCTTCCGTCCACGGGGTCTAAAACATACACGTTGCGACCGCGCAGATCAATATTGGGGCGAAGCTCGGTCAAGCGGTCGCACTCGGAGAAGAAAACATATATATCGGTATCCCCGTCTCGCCTGTGCATTGCGCGGACACACGACCCATATGCAAGAGAAAGCTCGCTTGGAATTTCGGTATTCTCGTCCGTGTATATCACTTTGCCCCCCGCCGCCTCAAAATCGCGAAGCTTGGCAGTCTGCTCAGTATTCAACTCCGCGCCAAGGGGAACAAACAGGCAACTATACGCGGCAAAGCCCATGCAAAGCTTACCGCCCGCAAGAATACACTCGGCGAGAAAATCGCCGTCAATGAAATCGAAATCCACCGCGTTATCCTCAAGCCGCCGGGCGATTCTTTCGAAGCGCCCCACAACGCCCTCGTTTTCAAGCCAAACGTCGGTGTAGGGCACGAAGACCGCCGCCTCCCGCACAGGCAAGCCAACCGAACAGATGTACGACATTCGCTTTGCCCAGGCGTTGAAAGGAGCAATTCCGTCGTAATCGGGTATCTCGGGGTTAAACACGGGGCGAAGCTGAAGCGAGCGAATGCTCTCGCGGTCGCTTGTCACGCTCATAACGTTCAAGATATTTATGCCGCGCACAAGCTGACTTCCGAAAATAAACCGCTTTTGCGCTCCCGTCAGCCCGTTGCCGTATGCCGCAAAGCTCTCGGTCAGAGCATACCGATTACCCGACTGCGCGGCGGCAGAGGACGCAAAACGGGGATAATATCCTGCCCTTTTGCCCCCAAATATCTGTCGCCAAATAGCATCAACACCGGGAATATGGAATTTTCTCAGCACACGAAGAAGGTTGCCCCCGCAAGGACCGAAGACCCGAAGCTCGTCTTCCTTGTCAACGTGCCCACAGAACAGCAAGGAGTTTTCATCACACCAATCGGCAAGAGCGGAAAAATACACATCCGCAAACCTGCGACTCACATAATCGATGTACGCCGCCCTGAAGCGCTTTTCCTCGTCCGTTCGCACCTCAAAGAGCGCGGGAACGAGCAGAGCGAAATCAAAGCCGCTCTCCCGCTCAAATTCCTTGACGTCGGTCAGATAATAGGGATATACCACCTTCGGCTCGTCCGTAAACACAGCAAAGCTCGCCCTGCCGAAAAGGTCGCCCATCCTGCGCTTGTAGCCCTCGTGTGTGACACGGATAAATTCCTCCACCGCGCTCTTGTCCGTCAACTGCGGCAGCGCACCCGATCTTTCGCACACAACGTATATATCCGCCGTGCAGTCCTCGCGGGCAACAAAATCAAGCCCGATTCGCTTGCCGTCAACGAAAACCGAAATAATCAAAACAGGGTTTGTCACGTCAAGGTCGCCGATCGCAGGAAGCCCCTCCCCCGCCGACAGCGAAACAGACACCTTTTCAATCTTCTTTGCCCGCGCCTCGGGCAGTTTTTCCAAAACCTTGCCGCAAGCCGCGCCCGAGGGCCAGCCGCCCTCGTCATAAAGCCAGGCGACCATTCCAAGGCTCGCCGCCCTCTCCGTCGCATAGCGGACAAGCTCAAAAAACTCGTCAGAGAGGTAGGGAGGCTCAAGCCTTGTGGCAAGCGTTTCGGGGCGAAATTCATAGGGCTGAGGCAGTATATACGTCGCCTCGATGCCGGCATCCCTCATCTCCCGAAGCTGTCTGTCAATAAGCTCCCGCGAAATCGGGCTGTTCCAAACCCACGTATAAATTGGCGCATTCACAGCATCGGGAGATCTGAATTTTTTCGCCGAAAAGGGCCGATAGTCTTTATATCCGTTCATATCTGCACCTCAAAAACAAGGGGGGACCTTCAAAAAGTCCCCCGAATCTCATCCCTTTGTCAAAATAACGTCTCCGCTGTCGGGAAGAATATCAACGTGCACGTATGTACCTGCCGCCACACCGGGGAAGGTCTCAAGCTTCAATACCGTTCCGTCGGGCATCTCTGCCATAACGGTCGTCCAATCATCGGGCACCTGACATTTAACCGTCAGAGCCTGATTGTAAATCTCATTGTCAAGCTCATCGGCGACGGTGACTGTAATCTTATCATCCAGCATAGAGGAAGAAACCCTCGCGCTTCTTACCTCCTCGGTGTAAATTACCGCATCCTCAAAATAAGTACACCAGACCTTGCCCTCGTCAACCTGCTCGGCAACGTATTCAAGCAGCTTGGTCGCATCCTCCTGCTCGACGGAATGTCCGCTGGCGGTACCCTCCACGATGTTGTGGAACAGGAACACGATGGCACCCTTCTTTTCTATTGCCTGATCTACCAAGGGAATCCAGGTAGTCTCGTCCTCGCCCGAGCGCACCATAAAGCTCTTGAATTTATAGGGGTCGGATGACGGAACGGTCTCAAGTCCGCCGCCGTCCCAACGGGTTCCGATATAATACTGCTCAATTATCTCAAGCGCCTTATCGCTCAGCGACACACCGCTGGAATGAGTTCCGAAGCCCGCCTTGACAAACGTTAATACTCTCTGGGATGGGAATATCTCGCGCAAAATGTCGCGGGAGCCCTTTGTCTCGTTCGTAATATTTCCCGCCTCAAGCTCGTAATCGTACGTGTTGCCCGAATAGTCGGAATAGGTGCCGCGCTCGTCTTCGTCTGTCAGACCCCAGAACTTGTGGGTCATGGTATGAGAGGAAATGTTGAATCTGCCCGTGTCAAGAATACCCTGCCAGAACTCGATGTCCTCCTCCTTGCGCTCCCCCGTTTCGGGATCGTAAACGCGGGATGCTATGAGAGAGAGCGTTCCTCTCAGGTCAAGGCGCTCAAACTCCTCTGCAAGATAGGTCGCCGTCGATCTGTGACCGTCATCGTGTGAAATGACGACGATGGCGTCTCTGCCGTCCTTTACCTTTTCAACAACTGCATTCATTTTCTTCGGCTCCTTCGTTTCCTCAATCTTCTCGGTGTCGGCGTCACCCGTATCCTCTGCCGTCCCGGCGGTGTCAACGTTGCCCGTCTGCTCTGCGCCGCTCTCCGTTTCCGCGTCCTTTGGCGCACCGCCGCACGCAACCGTGCCAAGCAGAAGCACAAGTGCCAGAAACGCGCATAATATTTTCCTTAGGTGTTTCATCGTTCTTCCCCCTTCGTTTACCTATATTTTACAGCACGTGGCAAAAAAAGTCAATGCAAATACATAAATTCAAAATATTTTATTGGCAAAAAAATAACATAAAATTATCGCAAAGCCTTGATTTTATTTGACATATATGGTAAAATAGTCTCGTATGAAAATATAAAACTAAGGAGATAAAAAAATGGCACTTGTTTCAACCAAGGAAATGTTCAAAAAAGCCTATGAGGGCGGATACGCTATCGGCGCATTCAACATAAACAACATGGAGATCGTCCAGGCAATTACCGAGGCCGCAGAGGCTGAAAAGTCCCCTGTAATCCTTCAGGTTTCCGCAGGCGCAAGAAAGTACGCAAAGCATGAGTACCTTCTGGCTCTGGCAAACGCGGCTATCAAGGACAGCGGCGTCGATCTGGCTCTTCACCTTGACCACGGTGCAGATTTTGAGATCTGCAAGGCTTGCATCGAC
>CAZISP010000008.1:0-11807 GCA_964541955.1 uncultured Lachnospiraceae bacterium | reverse complement strand
TGGCAAATTACAGACGCGGAAGAATAAACGACGAGATGCAGAAGGAGGTGGCGCAGATTCTGCGTGAGGTGAAGGACCCCCGTGTAAGCAGTGCTTTTGTAAGCGTAATTTCCGCTGAGGTCACACCCGACCTTAAATATGCAAAGATCTATTATTCTTTCTTAAATCAAAGCGACCCCAAAGAGGTTGCAAAAGGACTGAAGGCGGCAAGCGGCTATATTCGCCGTGAGATATCCACCCGCATGAATCTCAGAATTACCCCCGAGCTGACCTTTATCCGTGACAATTCCATCTCTCACGGCGCACACATTGCACAGCTCCTCAACGGAATCACCTTTTCCGAGGATTTCGGTGAAGATACCGCCGATGAAAATTCCGACAGCGAGAATTGAGCTATGAGTGAAACGAATTATAAGAACCTGACGTTGGCCGAGCTTTACTCGGCTCTGCAGGAAAAAAAGAATACGCTGATACTCTTTCACGCACGCCCCGATGCGGACGCCGCAGGCTCCGCTTTTGCTCTCCGAATGATACTTGAGGCGCTGGGCAGTCGCGGGTGGTGCGTTTGCGACGGCATACTTCCCGACAGACTGAAATTTTTGGCTGAGCCCATGCAAAACGGCACGAGCGAGGGGGATATTCCGTCGGATTTTGAGATTGAGCGGATAGTCAGCGTTGACACCGCCTCCCCCGCACAGCTTGGGGGCTTGGAGGAGAAATATTCATCAAAGGTTGATCTGATGATAGACCATCACGGAAAGGGCGTTCGCTATGCGGACGGCTTGGTTATTCCGGATGCGGCGGCAACGGGTGAGATTATCTTCGATCTTGCAAGATACGCTATGTCTCAGGGCATCAAGCTCCCCATAGCTGAGCTTGATATGAGAATCTATGCGGCCGTCAGCTCGGATACGGGCGGCTTCAGATATGCTTCGGTCACGCCCGAAACTCATCGCCGCGCGGCGGAAATGATATCCTCGGGTATTGACGCGGCTGAGATAAACCGACTTCTTTTTGACAGCAAGCCTTATATTCAGCTCAAGGCCGAGCAGCTTGCCTTTGAGCGGCTGACCATATACGACGGCGATATCGCTATTATCGAGTTTCCTTACGAGCTGAAAGTAAAACACGGCATTGAAAATCAGCATACGGAAACGCTTATTGACGTTGCGCGGACTGTCAGCGGTGTGAAGGTGGCGGCGGCGATACGTCAGCCTGAGGACAACGGAAAATTCCGTTGCTCCATGCGCTCAAATTGCGATTTTGACGTGTCTGCGGTTTGCGCCGAGTTTGGCGGCGGCGGACACAAGGCGGCGGCGGGCTGTACCATTGAGGCAGACGGCATTCACGATGCGGCGATGCGTGTGCTTGAGGCTGTGCGAAAAATGAGATAAACGAAACGCCCGAGAGAGGAGGACGGCATGGATATAATTTATCCCGAATTTGTGAGGCAAGTTCTTGCCGTCCTTGACAGCGGCGGCTTTGAGAGCTACATAGTCGGAGGAAGCCTGAGAGACATTATTCTCGGATCTGTACCAAACGATTGGGACGTTACCACCTCCGCTCTGCCCGACAGGGCTTGCGAGATTTTTCGGGCAAACGGTTATTCTGTTATCCCCACGGGAATAAAGCACGGCACGGTCGCGGTGCTATCTGACGGCGAGCCTGTTGAGGTGACCACCTTCCGCGTTGACGGCGAGTACAAGGACTCTCGCCACCCCGAAAACGTGACCTTTGCCGGAAATATCGCAGACGATCTTTCCCGCCGCGATTTTACGGTCAACGCTATTGCGTACAGCCCCAAATACGGGCTTGTTGACCTTTATGGCGGCGAGGAGGATATCAAAAATCGAATTATCCGCTGTGTGGGCGACCCCGAGAAGCGTTTTTCGGAGGACGCTTTGCGGATTTTGCGCGCCTTTCGCTTCATGAGCAAGCTTGATTTCTCGATTGAGAGCAAAACACTCAATGGCGCAGTAAGAATGCGTGACGGCTTGCGAAAGGTTTCCCGCGAGCGGATATACAGCGAGCTTTCCGGACTGCTTTTAGGCAAAAGCGCGGGCGCGGCGATGCACCTGATGCTCGATTGCGGCATTCTGCCGGTTATTTTTGAAGGATATGGCGAATATCTGCCCTCCGCCGAGGAGATAAACAATCTTCCCCCGTCACTTCCCGTGCGTCTGGCGGCGATCTTTATGAACGCCCCCGTTCACATGAGCCGCGAATGGATAGCATCTCTTAAAATGTCGAACGAAACGAAATATGCCGTCCAAAAATTGCTTGAAACGAGGCACGGGCGCCCCGAAACGTCACTTTACGGCGCGCGACGGTTTTTGGTACATTACGGCAGTCTGTCCGACAATGCACTTGCGCTGTTGCAACTGACGGAATTCGACGTGTCGTGCTTTGAAAAGCTTCTGAATCAAGCGGCGAGCGAGCCGTTTCCGAGAAGCATAAAAGAGCTTGCCGTAAACGGCGGCGACCTTATGGCAATTGGTGTGAAATCGGGCGCGGAGCTTGGCTCTTTGCTGGAAAAGCTGTTTGACATGACTCTTCGCGAGCCTTCACTGAATAATAAAGATGGGTTGCTTGAAATAGTTAAATCGGATAAGCTGTCCGTCTAAATCCTTCTTTTTTGAAAGTTTTTGGGGTTTGGGGCTTTTTTCAAAAAGCCCCAAGCGTACCCCTCGGAGAAATTATGCAAAGAATTAAAGAAACAAAAGGAAGAATAATCGGCGTGGATTTCGGCGAGGTTCGCACGGGTGTTGCCGTGTCGGACGTGAGCCGCTTTCTGGCGTCGGGAATCGGATATATAAAGGTTGGCGGGCTTGACAAGACCGCCGCAAGGATAGCCGAGATCGCCGCAGAGCAGCAGGCGGGGGCTATCGTCGTTGGCTGTCCCGTGAACATGGACGGCACGGAGGGGCCGAGAGCCGAGCGGTGCCGCAGCTTTGCCGCAAAGGTGGAGGAGCTGACGGGTCTTCCCGTTGCCATGATGGACGAGCGAATGACCACCATGGCGGCGTCGAGATTTCTGAATGAGACAAACACCCGAGGAGCGAAGCGCAAGACTGTTATCGACACTCTCTCGGCTCAGATAATACTTCAAAATTGCCTTGACCGACTGAAAAATACGTAAAGCGGAGGAGAAAAAATTGCTTTTTTCATCACTTGAATTTATCTTTCTGTTTCTGCCGGTAACGCTGGCGCTGTACTATGCCGCGCCCATGAAGCTGAGAAATCTCGTTCTGCTTATTATGAGCATTATCTTCTACGGCTGGGACGTTAAGCATTATATTCTGCTCATGCTTGCCACCATTGCTCTCGACTACGCCATGGCTATCGCTGTTTCGGCGGCAATGAGGCGCGGCAAGAGGGTCGGGGCAAAATGGCTCTTGGCGTTGACTGTCGTGCTCAATCTTGCCATTCTCGGCTTCTTCAAATATTTCGGCTTTGCCGCTGAGATATTTACGTCGCTGACGGGCACTCAGGTGGCGGTTCCCGAGGTCACTCTGCCCGTGGGAATCTCGTTCTACACCTTCCAGTCCCTGTCATACGTTATTGACGTTTACCGACAGGAGTGCGCGGCACAGCTCAATCCTATTACCTTCGGCGCGTATGTGACCATGTATCCTCAGCTTATCGCGGGCCCCATCGTCCGCTACGTGGACGTGGAAAAGCAGCTGCAGTCAAGAACCCACAGCGTTGCAATGTTCGCAGACGGCATTCGCGTCTTTACCGTGGGGCTTTCAAAGAAGGTGCTTTTGGCGAATCCTGCGGGCGAGATGTGGAATCACTACCTTGAAATGTCCTCGGACGAGCGGAGCTTCGTTGGTGCTGTGCTTGGCGTTGTGTTCTTTACGTTCCAGATATATTTTGACTTTTCGGGCTATTCGGACATGGCTGTGGGGCTTGGAAAGATGCTGGGCTTTGAATTCTGCATCAATTTCAATTACCCATACACGGCAAAAAGTATTCAGGATTTCTGGCGCCGCTGGCATATATCTCTCTCCACCTGGTTCAGAGAGTACGTTTACATTCCCCTCGGCGGCAACAGATGCTCTGTCCCGAGACACATCTTCAACCTTTTTGCCGTTTGGGCTTTGACGGGACTGTGGCACGGCGCAAGCTACAATTTCGTTATCTGGGGCGTGTTCTATTTCGTTCTTTTGACCCTTGAAAAGTACGTTTACGGTAAGGCACTCAAAAAACTGCCCTCCGTATTCCAGAGAGCTTATGCCCTGTTCTTTATCATGGTGGGCTGGCTCATCTTCGAAATGACTTCCGCCGAAAGAATTGCAAGCTATCTGCCATCCTTTGTTGGAAGCGGGGGCTTTGCAAACAGCTCCGACCTGTGGGAGCTCGCGAGAAATGCGCTGTTTATCGTTATTCTTGCCATTGGCTCTACAACGCTCCCCCGTCGCCTGTGGAATAAGCTGGCATCAAAGACGGGTGCGGCGGCATATATATCAATACCCCTTTGCATGGCGGCGATAATTTTGTGCTGTGCGTACCTTGCAAGCTCGGGCTTCAATCCATTCCTTTATTTCAGATTTTGAGGATAATTTATTATGACAGAACTCATATGTAAGCTTTTTGTCCGCGAAGACGGGCAGAATCCTGCCGAATCGCCCGGGCTGCGCCGACGGTACGGCACTGTTGGGAGTATCGTCGGAATTGTTGTGAATCTCTTGCTTTTTGCGGGGAAGATCATAGTGGGAACGCTGACCGCGTCCATCTCGGTTACCGCCGATGCCGTAAATAACCTGTCGGACGCAGGCTCATCGGTCATATCTCTTATCAGCTTCCGTCTGTCCGCAAAGCCTGCCGATCGGGAGCATCCCTTCGGGCACGCGCGTACCGAGTACGTGGCGTCCATGATAGTTTCCTTTCTTATCATGCTCATCGGCTACGAGCTGTTTGCCGATTCACTTTCAAAGGCGATAAACGGCGGCAAGGAGACGCGCCATACCGCCGTAACGCTGGTGGTTCTCGGTGTGTCGATTCTGCTCAAGCTCTGGCTTTGCCTGTTCAACCGAAAGGTTGGGAAAAAGATAAATTCGGGCGTTATGCGCGCAACCGCAGCCGACAGTCTCTCTGATGCCGTTGCTACCTTTGCGGTGCTTGCGGCGGCGGTGATCTCCATGCTGACCAAGTATGACATTGATGCGTACATGGGTATTCTCGCATCGCTGTTTATCTTCAAGTCGGGCATTGACGTTTTTCGTGAGACCTATAATTCTCTGCTGGGCACGTCTCCCGAGGAGGAGCTGGTAAAGAACGTGGAGCGCATAATTCTGTCGCACCCCGAGGCTATCGGTATTCACGATCTTATGGTACATAACTACGGTCCCGGGCGTTGCTTTGTATCCTCCCACGTTGAGGTGGACGGCTCCCGCAATATTTTTGAGACCCACGATGCTATCGACAACATAGAAAAAGAGCTTTCCGAGGCTTTGGGGGTTCACTGCGTTATCCACCTTGACCCTATCGCGGTGGGTGACAGCGAGGTGGACGCGCTCCGTGAAAAGACTCTTCAGACCGTGAGGAGCGTGGACGTGAGCCTGAGTATTCACGATTTCAGAATGGTTCCCGGAACCACCCATTGCAATCTTATTTTCGATATCGCCGCGCCCTATGAGCTAAAGATGAGCGACGAGGAGATCTCCCGCACGGTAGCGGACAAAATCCACCGAGAGGACGGCTATTATTTTGCCGTGATAACGGTTGACAGACAGTAATGGCAAAAGGAAGATTTGAAATAACGAGAACACAGGCGGGCACGTATACATACAGGCTTCTGACCGTCGGCGGCAGAGTTGTGGCGCTTGGGGGAGAATACAAAACTCTTCCCGTGTGCAAAAAGGGCATCGCCAGCCTGAGGATAAATTCGGACGCGCCAATCTGTGATTTGACGGCGGAATTTTCGGTTGAGAGAGAGCGCGCAGAAGCTGAAAAGTGCCCGAAAATTGAAATTTTTGCCGCCAAAGGCGGCTACGGTTATTGCTACCGTGTTCGGGCCAAGAACGGCTCGGAAATCGCACGCGGACAGGTGGCGGGTACGAAGCTGCGCTGTCTTGAGGCGGTGGAGACCATGAAAAAGATCGCGTTTTCCGCTGAGAGCGAGCAAGTGTTTTGACACAAAATATTACGGGTCCCTTTTGGGACCCGTAATATTTTATATTTTCTCTCCATATAATGACCTTGAGAGTTACTTTCACGGGAGGAAAAGTTATGTTCATCTATTCACTTCGGGCAAACACCGTTAAATTTTTCGGCATAATCTGCATGGCTCTTATCGCCCTCATAACGCTTATCGCGTTTATTCCCGCGTACGAGCCGGACGTGGCAACGGCGGGCGAGGCGGCAGAGGTCACCGTGTCCTACAGCAAGATCAAGACCAACGAGGACAGAATAAAATTCCTGTCTCAGTTCGGCTGGGAGGTGGATTCCGAGCCTGTGGAAACAAAGGAGGTTGTGATCCCCGCGGAGTTTGATAAGATTTTCGCGGGCTACAATCAGATACAGCGAGCGCAGGGGCTGGACCTTGGCAAATACAAGAAGAAAAAGCTTATGCGCTATACATACAACGTGACAAACTACGACGGCGAGGGCACGGTCTACGCAAACATTCTCGTTTACCGCAACCGCGTGGTGGGCGGCGACATTTGCTCTGCAGACGCTGAGGGATTTGTTCAGGGCTTTGAGAAAAACTAAAAAAGGGATTCCCTCGGGAATCCCTTTTTCTATCAGAGGTCAAGCTTCATATCGCCTGTTTTGATAAGTCCCATTTTTCTCATTATCTCGTTGAAAAGAATCGAGAGAATTGCGGGAAGAACGAAGCAGACCAGCACAAGTCCGACCCAGAAGAATGCGTCCTTTTCTGCGGCGTCTGTTATGATTCCGAGAGGCCCCACAAGACCGCAGGTACCCATGCCCGCGGAAACGCCCGTACATTCAAGCTTGAATATGCAAGTGGAGATAGGTCCCGTCACGGCGGATGCCAGCGTTGCGGGAATCCAGATTATCGGCTTTCTGACGATGTTGCCCATCTGGAGCATAGAGGTTCCCAGACCCTGAGCGACCACACCGCCCCATTTGTTTTCACGGAAGCTTATAACTGCAAAGCCCACCATCTGAGCACAGCAGCCCGCTGCCGCCGCGCCGCCCGCAAGACCCGTAATGCCGATCATGGCGCAGATCGCGGCAGAGCTGATGGGGAGTGTGAGAATAATACCGACTACAACCGAGATGATGATTCCCATCAGGAAGGGGCGAAGCTCGGTAGCAGTGTTGATAAAGTCGCCAAGCCAGTACATTGAGAGAGCTATCCAGGGGCAAACGAGCTTTGCCACGAGCGTGCCGGAGAGGATCGTTACGGTGGGGGTAACGATAATGTCTACCTTTGTTTCCTTTGACACTATCTTGCCAAGCTCAACTGCCACGAGAACTGCGATGAACGCACCTGCAGGACCTGCGGTCAGCGCCTTTTCAACGCCTCCGATAGTAAACGTGTCGCCGATAACGTAGCCCGCGTAGCCTACCGCACCCGCGCAGTACATAACCAGCGGAGGAGCCTTGAGAGCATTTGCCACCGCAACGCCGATGACGGCGCCGCTGACGGCCGTTGCATAGCCTGCCGTTTCGATCAGAAATTCGCCTACAGAGCCGGGTATGTAGCCGCCGAGGGTCTTGAATATGGTGGCAATAAGCAGAGAGGCGAAAAGTCCGAGTGCCATTGCGCCCATGGCATCGATAAAATAGCGTTTAGCCGAAAATTCGACATCCTTTTTCTTGAGAAAATCAGAGAATTTGCTCATTTTTTCAGATCCTTTCCAAAAAATGTGATTTAATACTTTTTATGGGATATATTTTACTACGAAAAAAACCGTCTGTCAACAAGAATAAAAAGATTTAACAAAATCTGTGAAAACTCAACATTTTTTAATAATTTTTTTGCTTGACTATTTACTTTTTTTCGATTTATGCTATAATAAACAGGTACAATTATTTTATTGAGAGGCTGAAAATGATGAATATACATGAATCCCTTCACCGCCTTGTTGCATACGCTCAGAGAACCGGACTTATCGAGGAATGCGACAGAGCGTATTCGCTTAATCGTCTGATCGAGCTTCTGGGGCTTGACGAGACAGTTGATTGCCCCGTTCCCGCGTCCGTGCTTGCAGACGAGGACGAGCTTGAGGAAATTCTCGGCAGCATCTGCAACTTTGCGGCAGAGAAGGGCATTATCGAGAGCAACACGGTGGTCTACCGCGACCTTTTTGATACGAAGATTATGGGCGTGCTGACCCCAAGACCAAGCGAGGTGCAGTCGAAATTTGCCGCGCTTTACTGCGAGAGCCCCGAGCGCGCCACCGACTATTTTTACAACGTCAGCCGCTCAAGCGACTATATCCGCGCCTACAGAGTCAAGCGCGACCTTAAATGGTCGGTTCCCTCACCGTACGGTGACATTGATATTTCCATCAACCTGTCCAAGCCCGAGAAGGACCCCAAGGCTATCGCCGCCGCAAAGCTTTTGCCCCAGGCGGGATATCCCAAGTGCCTCCTTTGCCGCGAAAACGAGGGCTACGCGGGCAGACTGAATCATCCCGCCAGACAAAATCTGCGCCTTATCCCCTTGAAGATAGACGGCTGTGACTGGTTCATGCAGTATTCCCCTTACGTTTACTACAACGAGCATTGCATCGTTCTCAACAGAGAACATACCCCTATGGCCATAAACCGCTCCACCTTTGGCAAGCTCCTTGACTTCATCGAGTATCTGCCCCACTATTTCATCGGCTCCAACGCCGACCTTCCCATCGTGGGCGGCTCTATCCTCAGCCACGACCATATGCAGGGCGGACGCTACACCTTTGCCATGGAAAAGGCACCCATAGATGAGAAAATCACGTTCAAGGGATTTGAGGACGTTGAGGCGGGCATCGTCAAATGGCCCATGTCCGTTATCCGAATCGCGTGTGAGAGCAAGGCGAGATTGGTTGACCTTTCCGATAAGATTCTGGGAGCCTGGAGAGGGTATACGGACGAGGCGGCGTTCGTTTTTGCTCAGACCGACGGCGAGCCTCACAACACAATCACTCCCATTGCGAGAACGAGAAACGGCAAGTTCGAGCTTGACCTGGTTCTTCGTAACAATATTACCACCGAGGAGCACCCCCTGGGCGTGTATCACCCTCACGCGCAGTACCATAACATCAAGAAAGAAAATATCGGTCTTATCGAGGTTATGGGTCTGGCGATTCTTCCCGCTCGTCTCAAGGACGAGATGGAAATAATGAAGCAGCTTATCCTCTCGGGCGGCGATATAAGAGCAAACGAGGCAACCGAGAAGCACGCGGATTGGTTTGACGCATTTAAGGACAAATACACCTTTACGGCGGAGAATACAGAGGAAATCCTGCGTCGGGAGGTTGGAATCACCTTTACCCACGTTCTTGAGGACGCAGGCGTTTACAAGAACACCGCCGAGGGCAGAGAGGCGTTCCGCAGGTTCGTGGAATATCTGAACAAATAAACTTGTATTTTTTGTAAACAAATCACCGAAATATTGACATTTTTTGAAAAAAAGAGTATAATTTAGTCAGACTATTGAAAAGGAGATATCAATCATGGATATGTTAAAGAAGCTTTGGCCTACACCCTTTAAGATCGAGAAGGGCAACGTTGTTTCCTTCCTCATTCAGCTGATCATTTTCCTTGTGATCACTGCTGTTGTGGGTTGGCTCATCGCAATTCTCGCAGGACTTCCCATTATCGGCATCATTTTTACTCTTGTAGGTTCTCTTATGGAGATCTACGGTATTGTCGGTATCGTTCTGTGCATACTTAAGTTCCTGGGAACGGTTTAAGCTGAAACAAAAGAAAAAAGCGGCGTTGACGTCGCTTTTTTCTTTTGTTTGAACGTCAATTTGAAATAAACACATGATTCTTCTTGCAAATAATAACTTTCGCATCAAAAAACACAAAAAGTTCTTGACATGGCGGCAATAATGTGGCAAAATATACAATGATAAATATTTTGTTTGAGAGGTGTATGCTATGAGCATGAAATTTAAGAGAATCATCAGTTCTATACTTTTTGCGGCTATGATAATTTCCTCTTTTGTTGTTCTTCCCGTTTCCGCGTCGGAGCTTGTCCCGTTGCCCGATCCGACGGAGGATTACACAAGCGGTGTGTTCATCGCCTGCCGTACCGTGGACGAGGACGGAAACGAAACCGATCCTCTGTCATACAAGAGCGGCGAGAAGGTTATCTTCGAGCTGGCGGCTTATGACTCAAATCTTAACAGACTGGCTGTCGAGAGCTTTGCTTATTCACTTTATGACGACGCTCACGGCAACACCGCTTTTGAATCGGGGTTTGTGATCGCTGACCCCGAAACGGGCGTTGGTCTGGTTGAGGTCGTAGCTATGGAACAGCCCGGTATGCTCCGTATCACGGCTGATATAGCGGATATCGACGGAAATTTGCTTCGCGCCTACAGAACCGCATACAGTAAGGTGATGCTCCAGGGATCCGTCCTCATTGATGCGGGCGAGATCGGAACGGTGGTTCAGGAGCCCGAGGATTTCGACGAGTTCTGGGCAGATTCCATTGCTCTGCTTCCCGCGGCTGATCTTGTCGGGCTCAGAGAGGTCACTGCACCCAAGGCCGGCTACAAGGCATACGAGGTATATATAGACTGCTACGGACTGGAAAGTGACACAAAGAGCGGTGAGACCTATGTGGCAGGATATCTTGCTTTTCCCGAAAACGCTTCGAAGGGAAGTCTGGGTATTTCCGTTACCTACCAGGGACAGGGGCTTGCACCTCTGACCCCCAGAGTCGTGGAAAACACGATTACCTTCAACTGCCTGGCTCACAGCGTAGATTTGGCTGAGCTTGCGGCATTTGAGCCTGAGAATTCCGGCAGTAAGGCTGAATATTATCATCAGTTCCTCAACCTTGCAGACGACGACAAGGCAGTCTGGGGCGAGGATACCTACGGTATGTCTGTTACGGTGAACGCAGACAGAGAAAAGGTATATTACCGTCAGATGCTTCTGCGCGACTACCAGGCGATTGAATTTTTGATAAAATATTTCGCCGCAGAGAGCACCGTGACCGAATATAACGACACGGACATCAGCTCCTGGGCAGGACTTTGGAACGGCAAGACCGTAAGCGTAAGCGGCGGCTCTCAGGGCGGCTTCCAGGCCATCGGCGTGGCGGCGCTTCACTCTGCGGTAACCTCTCTGTCCGCATCTATCCCGTGGCTCTGTAACATCGGCGCGGGAACGACCAAGGCCACCGTCGGCACTTATATCGGCTCGAGCAACCGCCCCGCATACGCGACGGGTCTCGATTATGTAGATACTGTATTCCTTGCAAAGAGAGTCACCTGCAAGACAAGCATTCAAGCGGGTCTGGGAGATCCTACCTGCCCTGCTTCGGGCGTTATGGCTATGTATAACGGTCTCACCGACGGCAAGTCCGCAGAGGACGGCCCCTTCACTATCACGTTCGTGCAGAGTATGCCTCACGGCTTTGACAGCGCATATCCAAGCACTACCACGGCATTTCTTGAGGCTTACAGCGCATCTGCCGTTGACGGCGTTTTTGGATCTGATGCGTATACGCTTGAAGTGGACGGAAGCGTGCTCAATATCGTCTCCGAAAGCAATAAGGCGGTTCTTGAGGCTGACGAAGCCCTTGTAAAGCTTGCCGTTGCAAATGCCGAGGCAATAAAGACCATTGAGATCGAGGGCAAGTTTGCCGCAATCGGCTCTCTTGAGGC
>CAZISP010000007.1:0-12670 GCA_964541955.1 uncultured Lachnospiraceae bacterium | reverse complement strand
TACGGCAAATTCCAATCCCTTTCAAGATAACTGTCCTTAGCACCCCTGCTTATTTGGCTCAGTCTTTTTTTGAGTTTTCCGTTTTATTTGACCTCGCAATTTGAAATTGCGTAATCGAGCAGGGTATTTATAAGCTCGTTTCTTGAACGGTTCGTAATCACGGAAAGCTCGTCTAATTTTTCGACGGTTTCTTCTTTTATTCTGATTGAAAAGGTCTTGTAGCCGTCTTCACCCTTTAGCTTTTTCTTCAAAACAAGTTTATCTTTCATAATATAACACCTCACCACTATTTTATACTTGACAACGGTGAAATAATATGTTGTGATATATAACATAAAATTGAAATTAAAGGATGGAGGAGACTTATGAGCGAGAAAAAATACGACGTGTACGTCGGAAACGACAAGGTCGGCGAGGTTTGGGGCGAATCGCCAATAGATATTGAAGCGAAATACGCTGCGCAAGGGTGGAATCGCGAAAGGAAAGCGCGCGAAGAGAGGGATCCTGCGTATAAGCGTGAAAATGATCGCCTTAGGGGGAAGATTTCTTTTTATAATGTGATATCTAAAATTTTTGGGCTTGCCTTTTGGGGTGTAATATCTCACAGCTGTACAGCGAGTGACGTGACATCACTTTCAAGAGGAACATATTGGTGGCTTTTGGGTGGATGCGTTGCCGGTTGGCTTATATTCAAGTTTTTTAGATCGATGGTGGAGGACGATTACTACAGAAGATAAAAAAGACATTTTTTATTTGTTTCTTAAAGCATTCTTGCGGAAAATTTCTTTTTTGTCTGCTTTCTCTTTTTCTTCTTTCGCAAAAGAAGAAAGTGAGAGAAAGCAGACGGAAAGAGCAAAAAGAAGAAAGGCGGCAAGCGGTCTTCACGCTTTCAGGAATATTCGCAGGTGTGCGAAATTCCTTTCGCTAGCGACCGCTTGCTTTCTCACCCCGTGCGCGAATTCGACAGTACCGAATTCGCTTTTTTTGAAAAAACTTTTGTTTCTGTAGGGCGGGGGCTTGTCTCCCGCCTTTTAATTGCGGTCTTTTTTTGGGGGGAGGCTTATTATATCCTTGCAGGCAGATTTTTCTTTTTTGTCTGCTTTCTCTTTTTCTTCTTTCGCAAAAGAAGAAAGTGAGAGAAAGCAGACGGAAAGAGCAAAAAGAAGAAAGGCGGCAAGCGGTCTTCACGCTTTCAGGAATATTCGCAGGTGTGCGAAATTCCTTTCGCTAGCGACCGCTTGCTTTCTCACCCCGTGCGCGAATTCGACAGTACCGAATTCGCTTGTTTTGAAAAAACGTTTGTTTCTGTAGGGCGGGGGCTTGTCTCCCGCCGGTATGTTCGATTTTGTTTTTTTGCTACGGCGGGAGACAAGCCCCCGCCCTACGAACGAAGCGAACCTTTTAATCTACGCCTGCAGGGGTCGCCGACCCGTTAGGCTCCCCTTGCAGGGGAGCTCCCGCGAAGCGGGTGAGAGGTCTCCCACGACGACACTAATTCAAAACAAAAACGACGGTGTTCAGCCGTCGTTTTTGTCATTATTTGTTTCGGGGGTCCAGGCCCCTTTTCAAAGGGGCTTGGTCAAAAAGCCCCAAGAATATTCTCTGCAATGTCCCTTGCCAAAAGAGAATGAACCGAGCGGGCTTCTACCGCTTTGTCACCTGCCTGTCCGTGGAGGTAAACCCCCAGCTTTGCGGCGTCAAATTGTGGCAGTCCTTGGGCCAAAAGCGCGCCGATGATGCCCGAGAGAACGTCCCCCGAGCCCGCCTTCGCCATGCCGCAGTTGCCCGTTTGGTTGAGGTAACAGTTCTTTCCGTCCGATACGGCCGTGACCGAGTCCTTGAGCACGCAAATGCAACCAAGCTCGCGGGCAAGGGAGGCGGCATGCTCGGGCTTTTCAGCCTTCAAATCGGCGACAGAAATGCCCGTCAGACGCGCCATTTCCCCAAGGTGGGGCGTCAGTACGGCGTTCGCGGGAATCTTGTGGCGAAGAACGCTTCGGGCGGCAATTATGTTCAGCCCGTCGGCGTCAATGACTGATTTTTCGGGGGCGCATTTGAGAACGGTTTTGAGAATTTTCTCTGCCGTTTTTGACGTTGACAGCCCGGGACCCGCAAGCACCGCGTCGGAGCGTGAAATTGCATCCGAGAGGGGTGCCTCAATGTCGTCGCCGTCGCTGTAAGTTGTCAGTACCGCCTCGGGAATGAGCGTCTGGAGAATTACCCTGTTTTCCTCGCAGGTGAAGATATGCACCAGACCTGCGCCCGTTCTGTACGCCGCGAGAGCCGCCAGATATGCCGCGCCCGCCATGCCCACAGAGCCGGCGACTATAAGCAGCCTTCCGCAAGTACCCTTGTTTGAATCGGGGGCGCGGTAGGGCAGGGTGAAATCGTTTTGAGTATATACGTTCAGCGAATCTGCGGGAAGAGCGTCAAAACCGATGCCGATATCGCGAACGACCACCTTTCCGCTGTGAGTCTTGCCCGGGTAGAGTAGGTGACAGCGCTTCAATGCGGCGACAGCCACCGTCAGAGCTGCTTTGATTGCAACCGAATTGACCGCGCCGCTGTCCGCTTCAACGCCCGAGGGCAGGTCAACTGCCACTACGGGGATGCCGCTTTCGTTTACCCTGTTTATAATGCTTTCGGTCGCGCTGTCGGGCTTGCCGTGAAAGCCGATGCCGTAAATTGCGTCAACGATAAGGGTCACGCCATCAAGTGAAAGCTCCCCCGTCGGACGGGCAATGCAGGTGCGGCGGCGCATGGCGCACTCGTCTGTCATTTTACCGTCATTGCCTGTAAAATATGTCGAAACGAGGTTTTCGCCATCCCGCGCCAAAATCGAGGCAAGGGCAAAGCCGTCGCCTCCGTTGTTTCCGCCGCCGCAGAGAACAAGGACTTTTCTTGTGTCAAATCCGCCCCGCCTTATTTCGTCTGCCACCGCCTCGGCGGCTCTCTGCATGAGCGTGGGAGAGGGTATACCTATTTTATTTATAGTGTAGTCATCGCATTTTTTCATTTCCGCTGCCTTTAGCACTCTGAACATGAAAAACACCCCTTTCGTACCTTATGTTTTGGGCAGTAGGTCTATTTCTGCGAATATTATAGCTCAAAATCTGCAATAATTCAATAAGAAAAGAAAAAAATGAAAAAAACTCTTGACAATCGAACAAAATCGGGATATAATAATTACCGTCGCATTTTGTGCCGTCATAAACGGAGGTAGAAATGATACTTGATCTGAGACCCTTGCTTCGCGGGGAAACCAATACGATAGATATTGATTACCTGCTTACGCCCGAGCCTCTTGACGGTGTCATATTCGACAGTGACGTACACGTATCGGGCAGTATTACAGACCACGCGGGACTTATGGAGCTGAGCGTTCGGTGCTCCGTTCCGTACCACGGCGAGTGTGCAAGGTGCCTGGATGAGGTCAGCGGAGTTCACTCCCTTGATTTCACGAGAGTTGTCTCGAGTAAGAAGTCTGCCGCGCAGGAGTCGGGCGAGGACGGGGTCTACGATGATGATTATCTGATACCCTGTGACGGTCGCCTTGACGTTGACGGCGAGTTGCGTGAGGAATTGCTGCTCACTTTCCCTCAGAGACTGCTTTGCGGCGAGGATTGCCTCGGGCTCTGCCCAAAATGCGGAAAGCCGAAAAAGCTCGGAGATTGCGGATGCAATCAAAAAGAGATCGATCCCAGGCTTGCTGTGCTCAAACAACTTCTCCATGAGGACGGCGAAGGGAAATAACCAAGTCAGAAAATAAAAACATATACAACCGCGCCCTAAAAAAGGCGGCGGGACACATTCAAGGAGGTGTGGATAATGGCAGTACCGAAGAAAAAGGTGTCTAAGGCACGCAGAGACAAGAGACGTTCCAACGTTTGGAAGCTGGATATGCCCGGCATGGTAAAGTGCCCCAAGTGCGGCGAATACATCCTGGCTCACCGTGTTTGCAAGGCTTGCGGCACATATGCAGGCAAGGAGGTTATCAAGGTTGAGGCATGAGCCGACCTGAGATAACACGAGCCCTATAGAAAAACGCCTTTTCAAGTACCGTCAGGTTTCGTGGAGGCGTTTTTCTTTTTGCCCGACCGGCTCAAATTGCAAACAACGATTGAAAGGACTTCACAAAAGGACTTTATGCGGCACGATAGGTGCCGTTGATTAAAGGTTTTTCAGAAAGGATATTTACACATGGAATCAAGAAGAATTACGATAATCGTTCTGTCGGTGCTGATAGTAATAGCCCTGGCTGCCGCCGTTTTTATCGCGGTGAAGGGTGATTCGCTGTTCGGCGAGGACGATTTCGAGCCTATTTCAACGGGCGATAACGGAAACATCAACGTGGGCGGCTATGTCAACGAGTTCCCCACCGAAAAGCCCGACGACGTGGACGTAAATTACAAGATGGACTACCTCTCCGAGGATTTGACGCAGTACATAAAGCTCGGCGAGTACAAGGGTCTGAAGGTTTCCGCTTATACCTATGAGATAACGGACGCTGTTATTGAGGAGGAGCTTGAGCTTTTCCTTGAGGAGTACGCTGATTACGAGCATATAACCGACAGAAAGACCGCTGAGGGCGATACCATTGTGGTGGATTACACGGGTCTGCTTGACGGCGTTGCATTCTCGGGGGGAAGCGCGACGAACACGGAGATCACTCTCGATCAGGAAAACAACGGCTACATTCCCGGCTTTATCGATGGAATGTACGACGTGATGCCCGGAAATACCGTTGAATACGAGGTTACTTTCCCCGCAGACTACGGTGTTGAGACGCTTAACGGTCAGACGGTGATCTTCCGAGTAAAGGTTGAGTATATTCTCGGAGATTACGTTGTTCCCGAGCTGACCGATGAGTTTGTAACGACGACTCTTTCCGAGACGGGCTGCGGCAGCGTGTCCGAGTTCATGCTTTACTTCAAGGGCTACGTAAACGACCAGAGAAAAAGTGAAGTGAAGGAGCAGGTGACGGATACACTGCTTGAGATGCTGACCGAAAATTCCGAGCTTATTTCTCTGCCCGAGGAATCGGTGGAGAGCAGATATTGGTATATCAGGCAGACCTATGAGAACTACGCAAACACCTATGACATGGAATATTCGGAGTTCCTTGAGACCTACGTCGGCATGACGGATGCGGACATAAGACAGGATGCCGAGAAATTCATTTTCGAGGACCTTATAATCTATTCCGTTATTCAGGCCGAGGGGCTTGAGCTGACCGAGGAGGAGTATGCTCAGGGACTTGCCGATTACGCCGAGGCGAACAAAACTACGGCAGAGGAATTTGAGGAATACTACACCAAGGACGTGATCTGGGACGCTCTGCAGTACAGAAAGATGATCGATTTTGTGTTTGAGAATGCCGAGGTTGAGGAGATAATCAGCAGCTCAGAGGAAACCGACGAGGAAACGGGCGACGATACCGTCGCTGAAGAATAAAAAAATCCCGTTGCCACGGCAACGGGATTTTTATTATGATTCGTAGATTTCTGCCGCGCTCGGAGATACCGGCGCCGCTTCGCCGAAATGCTCTGTGGGGTCAACCGACTTGCCGTCGACATAAACCTCAAAATGCAGGTGCGGTTCCTCCGCAACCTCTACCATTGCGCTGTCGCCGACAACGCCGATGATCTCACCGCAGTCGATCTCGTAGCCGACCTTTATGCTCTCGGGCAGATCCTCGTCAAGATTTTTATAATAGGTTGTCATGTTGCCATTGTGTGAGACGGCGACGGAAACCCCGTAGAGCGGATCGTTTTTGATTTCGCTCACCACTCCGTCCGCGGCGGCAACAACTGATTCGCCAAGCGCCGTGGAAATGTCGATTCCGCAGTGTACGCGGTAGTCTCCCATGGTTTGGGAGTAGACTTGAATGTCCATGCTGTGGGATTTCGTGAGAATTCCGTTTGCGGGAAGAATCAGAGTGGGCGCGGGCCGGGAGGCGGGCGACTTATCCTCGTTTGCCGACTTTTTGTCGGTTTCGGGGGTGTTTTGGGTTCCGGGCAGGGCAGAATCGGTCTCGGGACGGTAGGTATCGGGCGCAAAAGTTGTTTCGGGCGCGGGCATATCGGTCGTCACCGACGGAGCGAGGGTGTCGCTGTTCTGCTTGCCCTCTGCCTTCTTTCCCGCCGAGCCCATTACGGCGATTATTACCGCTACGACGAACAGCAGAGCTACCGTTACGACGTACAATGCCTTGTTGACCTTGGGCGGGGTGTTTTGGTTGTTTTTGTTCATGTGATCCTTTCTTTTGCCGATGATTTGCTGCGCGCCCTCATCGGCACGAGACGTGAAAACGCGAATTTGAAGAGCTTGCCTCATTTTTCACGCCGCTTATAGGAGATTTCTCTCCGACTGCATTTATTTTTGTCCTGATTTCGGGCGGTTATTCAGCTTGGCGGTGTTTCTGCGGCAAAAAATTGAAAAGCACAAGAAAATATTTCCATTTTGTAAACTTATTTCCGACAAAGTGTAACATTACAAATTTCGCACAGCACAAAACAAGCCGCGAATTGTCGAAAATCTCGGTTTGGACGGGCGGCGGCGCCGAAGCGGAAAAATCCGCAAAAACATGAGATTTTTTTGATAATTATTTAATATTATACTTGACTTTTGTCGTGTTATTTGTTATAATATACCCAAATAATGCCGAAGTGCTACATTTGCGCCTGTTTTTGGACGCTTGGAATCCTCAACGGACGGCGGGACGGTCTCTCGCCGACTATGGGCGTTCTTTGCGCTTTTTGTTCCCGACGCCGAAGGCGAGGGCGGCTGTACGTATCGGATCGCCGAGGCGATCTGCCCTGAACCGAACCGCGTCGCGCGGAGATTGGAGAACCTATGAATTTCAAGAAAGCTTTAAGAATAACCGTGTCAATAGTCTTGGCGATCGTTTTGTGCTTGCCTGCCGTGCTGCCCGTTTATGCGGCAAGCCCCAGCCTGTCCGTAACAGCCCCTGCGAGCGTAAAGCCCGGCGAGACCTTTACCGTAAGCGTTTCGGTTAACGATAACCCCGGTATTGCAAGCTGGAGAATCACGCTGAGCTTTGATACCTCGAAGCTTATTCTCGTAAGCGCCGAGGCGGGTGCAAAGATGGCGTCCAGAGGAATCACCCTCAACACCGACCAGGGCGGCAACATGCAGGATTACTCGGAGATCGTTGCCTTCTATTCCGCTGCTGCCAACTTCAAGACGACGGGCGAGTACCTGACGGCGACCTTCAAGGTTTCGTCGAGCGCAAGCGAGGGAAGCATCGGCTTCGTGGCGTCTATGGACAATTGTGTAAACCAGTCGCTGCAGGATGTGTCATTCAGCCGCGGTACGGCGACGACGAAGATTGCAAACGTCGGCAATACAGACACGACGGAAAAGATTATCGAGCTGAAGGAGAACGCCGACAAGATCAAGTACATAAAGGGCTACTCCGACGGCACGTTCAGACCCAATCAGGCGGCTACCAGATATGAGGTGGTCGAGGCTCTCGCAAAGGTGTTTGACATCAACGTTACCCCCAAGACATCGGGGCTGACAGACGTTGATTCCAAATATGCGGCTCAGGTCAATCTCTTTACCACCGCGGGAATTATCGACGGCTTCCCGGATAAGACCTTCGGCGGCGAGCAGAGTATAACCCGCGCGCAGTTCTGCAAGATAATTGCAGTTATGATGGATCTTGATATCGAAAATCCCAAGGACGGCGGCTTCAAGGACGTTTCCGGTTGGGCGAAGGTCTATATCGATGCCTGCGCCGAGGCCGGTCTTGTTAAGGGCAAGGATGAGGCGAAGAAGCTGTTTGATCCCTCTGCCAATATTACGAGAGCCGAGCTTGCAACGCTTGTTAATCGCATTACAGGCGCGCTTGACAGCGGAACGAGCTGTGCATATTCCGACGTTAAGCCCGGAAGCTGGTATTTCGGCTGGGTTGCGGCTGCAGCTGAGTAAAATCCCCGAATAATTTGTCTTCCTATTGTTATATCATTTATATCTTGATTGGACGGTGGAATAATGGCTTTTAATAAAATGAAGATTTTCGCGCTGTTCGCGGTTTTGCTGGCGTTGCTGTTTGCGGTCGGCGTATTCGCGGAAGCGGGGGATGAGATCTTTACGGAAAGAGTTCCTGAGCCGGATATGCTCGAGGCTTCGAGCAGCTACAGGGTTATCTCCTCTGCCACGGCGGACGCGCTCCTTGAGTACGTGTATTCGCAGGTGAAGGTGGCTTCGCTTCAGATAGATATTCTGAAGTTCAAGGTTCCGTATACAAATAACGGCGCAAACGACGTGTGGGATGTGTGGAGCCTTATGACCCATACATACTGCGATGTTGAGTATTATGCGCAGCCGATATACCCCTCGGTTGAAAGGGATTCCACCGGAAATTATATTCAGTATCTTAACATCAGCACGTATAAGGCGTGGAATTCCGGAAGCGGCTCCAGCCCCATAAGTCAAAGCGAAATTCTTGAGACTAACGCGAAGATAGATGCTAAGATAAACGGAATAATCTCTCAGCTCTCTCCCGAGATGAGCGACCTTGAAAAGGTGGTTTTTGTGCACGACTGGCTGTGCGTGTACGGAGAATACGACCTGAGACTTTATGACGGAACGATGCCCCGCAGCTCCTACGATATCCGCGGAATTCTGTTGTACGGCGTCGGCGTTTGCCAATCCTACACGTGGGCGTTCGACGATATAATGGATGAGCTTGGCATCGACTGCATAAACGTTACCAGCGACAGCATGAACCACACCTGGAATCAGGTGAAGATCGGCGGTTATTGGTATAATATGGATATTACCTGGGATGACCCCACGAGTAATGCCGTCGGTCGCGCCAGACACGAATATTTCCTCTGCAGTGATGCGGATTTTACGAACAACAGAGAACACTACGGCTATTACGACGGCGTTGCCTGCTCGTCAACGAAATACGACAGCGCATTCTGGAAGGATGTTGACACCCCGATGCCCTATATCGACGGCGAGACGTTCTATCTGAGACAGACCGAGGGCGTAATCAAGGCCATGAATATTGATACCCTGTCCTCGATTCGCTCCGTGCGCTCTGTTTCCGACGGTTGGCCTTATTATTACACCTACGATTACACCTGTTCCTATTTCTCCTCCTTGGCGGAGTACGGCGGAAAGATCTTCTTTAACCTTGCCGATTCGATCGTGTCAATGAACCCCGACGGCTCGGAATACACGGTTCTCAAGAGCTTCTCGACGTCGGATAGCTCCCACGTGTACGGATTGTACATAAACGGAGATTATCTCTATTACGGCTACGGTGCGAAGCCCAGCGTTGCCGTCACACCCGCCGGCAGCTTTTCGGTGTTCGTTCCCATAACCTCCATCAAGCTTCCTTATGCGAACGCTAAGCTTGAATACGGATATTACGCGATTATAGATGCCGTTGTCAATTCGGGCGCGGACGCTTCAAGACTTATCTGGAGCTCCTCCGATCCCACGGTCGCTCCCGTCTCGGCGGGCGGCAGGGTGGATGCGCTGAAATACGGTACTACGGTCATAACCGCAACCTCTCCCGACAATTCCTCGGTGAAGGCTGTGATGAACCTTACCATATACGCAAAGACCACAAGCATTTCGCTTGCGGGTAATCCCGCAAACGTGATCATCGGCAAAACGGCTGCGTTGAAGATACAGCTCAACACGGGCGCGCTTCTGAACGACATTGTGTGGTCCTCCAGCAACAGTAACGTTCTGTCTGTGGATGCAAGCGGTATCGTGACTGCAAAGGCTTACGGAACAGCTACGATCACGGCGAAATCCTACGAAAATCCCTCGGTGTATGCCTCTGTCACGATTACTGTGGGAGATGCTCTTCCCGGCGATCCCACGGGAGACGGGGTAATAAACGCTACCGATGCAGTGGTGATTGCTCAATACCTTGCAGGTTGGAGCACGGCATACGATATGTCGATTGCCGACGTGAACCGTGACGGCGCGGTAAATGCGATAGACGCCGTTGCAGTTGCTCAGTATATTGCAGGCTGGAACGTTGTTCTCGGTTAGTGACGGCATCAACACCTGAATTTCCGACAGGAAATCCGATAAGAAATCGATAAGACTTTCTTATCTTTAATATAAAAAACAAAATTTTTCAAAGGAGAAAAACATGAAAAACAGAATTTTGAGTGTGATCCTTGCGGCTCTGATGGTTATGAGCTGCTTTGGAACTTTTGCAGTGTCCGCTGCAGAGTACACTAACCCCACCGTTGCTGTAGAATGCACAGACATCGGCGCTGAAGGCCTTGAAGCAGACCAGTTCAGAGCAGATATCGTTGTCTACAACAACCCCGGCATTTCCGGTTATCAGTACGCTGTTAAGTTCGACAACAGTCTGATTCAGATCGTTGACGTTGTCCGCGAGTGGGACGATGATTCAGAGGAAAACGTAATTGTTTCCGCATTCCCCGTTGCTCCCACACTTAACATCGACGAGCCCGGCGCAGATGTAACTAAGCTCAGCGAAATAAGCGCAAACGCTGCCCGTGCGACCAAGAGCACAAAGAACGGCGTTTACCTTTCCATCATCTTCAAGGTAGTTGGCGATTTCGAGGAAACCACTCTCACCATTGAAGACGAGCTCTTCGTAGCTCAGGACCAGAGCGCAGTTGAATTCGATATCGTAAACGGTACTTGCGGTCTTCCTAAGATCACAGGCGTTTCCTTTGCAGGCGGCAGCTTCGTATACGATGGCACAGATAAGTCCATCGCAGTTACAGGTGCAACCTCCGATATGACCGTAACATACTCCCCCGCAACAGTTAAGACTGCCGGCACACACAAGATCACGGCAACTGTTAAGAAGGCAGGCTATGCTACTCTTACTCTTACTGCTAATCTCGTTATTACTCCCAAGGCTCTTACGATCACCGGCGTTGCAGTTCAGGAAAAGACGTTCGACAACACAACCGTCGCAACGGTTGATTGGAGCAATGCTGCTCTCGTTGGCGTTGTGGCAGGCGACGATGTTTCCTTCACACAGCCCACAGCTGCGTTTGCTGACGTAAACGTTGGCACAAACAAGACAATGGTTATGGACGCTATCGCTCTCTCGGGCGCAGCAGCTTCCAACTATACTCTTACACAGCCCACTCTCAAGGGTGTTATCATCCAGAGAACGGTAACCATCGTTCCTAATCCCGGTCAGGGCAAGAAGGTTGGCGCGGCAGATACAGAGATCCTCTACACCGTTGACGGCGACCTTTGCGGCTACACTCTCACGGGCGCGCTTGGCAGAGTTGCAGGTGAGGATGCAGGCGAGCTTTCCAAGACATACGCAATCACTCTCGGCACTCTGAAGACCAGCCCCGATGACGGTAACATCAAGCTCGTTGTTGCCGATGAGGTTTATACGATCTTTAACAAGGATCCTCAGACGGTTGAGGTTACAATCCCCGCAACAGCAGTTTACGGAACAACAGGTCTTCAAATCCTTGTTAACGTAGTTGAGGGTAACACCGCTATAAGCGCGATTTCCGCAACATCTTCTAACGAGGACGTTGTAACTGTTGACGCTTTTGGTGCAATCACAGTTGTTGGCGTTGGTAAGGCTACCATCACAGTAACCGTTGCAGGCAATGACACATACGCTCCCTTCACATACGTAGGTGAGATCGAGATCACAGGTATTCCTGTAACAGTAACTCCCACAGCAGGTCAGACGTTCGTATACGGCAGCGTAGGCGAAATCGCTTACACAGCAGACGTTGACGGCGTTCCCTTCACAGGTGCTCTCGCACTTGCGAGCACAAAGGCCGGTACACAGTCCGTAGTTATCGGCACACTTGCTGCTAAGAACTACACAATCACAGTTGCTCCCGCAACAGTTGAGATCACAAAGAAGGCTCTTACACTTACAGGTGTTGAGCTCTGGCCCACAAAGACTCCCGAAGTTAACATGAACACATTTGAGCCTGCAATTTCCGGTGCTATCAGCGGCGACGACGTTTACGTTGTAACAGGCACAGTTGGTGTAACCGAGGCGGCAGGTGTTTGCACAGTAACAGGTCTCACACTCGGTGGTGTAGACGCTGCTAACTACACTCTCGACACAACAGTTGAGCACAACTACACAGACGATCAGGCTGCAGCTGATTACGTTGCAGACGTTATCGACAACACAACCGATATCGTTGACACAGGCTCCGATATGACAACTGATGACATTCTCGATCAGATCACAACAGTTCTTCCTGCAGGCGCTGAGGTTACAGGCGTAACAGCTGACGTTCCGGGCATCATCGATGCTGACGGCAACATCGTTCGTCCCGAGGAAGACACAGTAGTAACATTCACATTCACAGTTGAGATTGACGGTGCAACTGCTACATTCACAAAGACTGTAACAATCGCTTCCGCAAGCAATAACGCTCGTCTCCTTGCTCTCATGTATTACTACTACATGATGAACCAGAACAAGCAGGGCACAGTTGCTTCCGTTAAGTCCAACGTTGCTTCCGGCGACGTAGTTAAGGGCACAGCAGTAACTCTTACAACAGAGACGGCAGGCGCTACTATCTACTACACAACCGACGGCAAGACTCCTACAACGGCATCCAACGTTTACACAGCTCCTATCGTAATCAACGAGACTGTAACGATCAAGGCTATCGCCGTTAAGGCAGGCATG
>CAZISP010000006.1:8946-13057 GCA_964541955.1 uncultured Lachnospiraceae bacterium | reverse complement strand
TCGGTGTAGGTCTGAGCAGTATCCTCGGGGTTGTAGGTCTCCAGGAAGTCGGCAAGCTTGTCTCCGGTCGTCTCCACCTCCTGATCATTGTTCTCGTTTTTGTCCTTGGCTCCGCAAGAAACCACAGAAAGAAGCATAAGTGCAACCAACAAGACAGCCAAAATTTTCTTTTTCATAACCTTTCATCCTTTCGTTTTATATTGAAGCTTCCTCGCCGCATCTCATTGCAAAGCATACAGCCTTTTTATCGACATCATACGCAGCATTGCTTGGAAGTCTGTCGGGCTTGTCAACAAACAGCTCTACGTGATATTCTCTGTCGGTGGGCAGCTCGTAGCATCCGCTGTCCCGCTCTATGCGCACCGTGGTGCTTCCGTCTGAGCTGACGTAGGATACCCTCGTTTTTGCATATCCTCCGTCCTCAAAATCAAAGGAGATTCCGTCATCCTCGTAGAGCACATATTCTCCCTTTTCATCCGGATATATCTTCAAGGTCATTGCCTTGACGGGTGAGCCGCTGACGTATTGAACATTTTCCCACATGGGAATGATCGTCCCCTTTTTCACAAACATGTATCCGCCCTTGTCGGCAGGATACTCGCCCTTCAGCGTTTCACGGTTACCATACTCCTTGCCCGACCAATAATCTATCCATTTCCCTTCGGGCAGATGGATCTCGTCGGTCAATGCACTGACCAGAACAGAGTCACCAAACATATACTGATTATAGCAATAGTAATATCTTTCATCCGTCGGATAATTTATTATCATGGCACTGCACATGGGAATACCGCTCACGTGCGAATTGTATGCGGCAGTATATATGTAAGGCATAAGAGAATATCGCAGCCTTGCGTATTCAACGTAAATATCCCGCAAATCGTCCTCGATCATCCACGGCCAGACGGGGTGTCCCCAGCAGAAATTCAACACCCAAGGCATAAACATTCCCGCGTGGATCTGCTCGGGGCTTATGCTCATCATATCGGCGGTGACGTTGCTCTGCCCCTGGAAGCTGTATTGCATAAGCCCCACAAGAGACGTATCCGATGTGGTATCGCCGCACCAGGTGCCGCAATACTTCTGGTGTCCGACAAAGGTGGAGGGGGTTCTGACGAATATTCTCTTTCCCTTGTACTCCTTGTATCCCTCAAAATATTGCAGAGAGTTCAAGGTTTGGTTAAGATTGTGCATCTGCTTATATGAATAGCCGTTGCCATAGAAATGGTCGATCTTTGTGACCTCAACTCTGTGAGCGTCCTCTGCCAAGCCGACGATGCCCAGATCAAAGAACTTTTTGAAATGCTCAAACCAAGGCTCCTCGGGGATCGTGTACGGATCGTGACGAACAACCGGGAACAAATTGTCATCTCGGAAAAGCTTACTGTTGGCATCTATCGACATATCAGAATTATCATCTTTTCTGACAGCCGCGCTGTAAAGAGGCTTTTTGACGTCATCGGGATGACGTCTAAAATACCTACGCTCCTGCTCGTACGTCAAATCATATTCGCATGGCGTCCAAAGGGTTGATTTGATGCCAAAATGCTTTAGTGCATGAATAAAAGTATTATGTTCGCTCATCCAATCGGCAACGAAATACCTGCTCTTATTAAATTTCTGCTTTACAGTCTTGTCGTAAAAGGTCTCCATCCACTCACAGGAGATAGAAAAGTTATCGCAGGGGATCTTCTCTCTTCTGAGTCTTTCCGCCTTGTCGAGAAGCGAGGTCTCGCTTTCCGACTCGTTATTTACAACCGTTATGCCGTATCCGTTAAGGGGCATAAGTGAGGGCTTGCCGGTCAAGGTCGTGAAATCCGAAATAATCTGTTTGAAATCGCCCGCAAAAACGTAAATATCAAATTCACCCTCGTTTGCCCAGAAAACAACCTTGTCGTCCTCCCTGTTGGCAAAATCAAAGAAGGTCTCGCAGGTGTTGTTCCAGAACAATCCCCACCCTTCACTGCTTATAAAGAAAGGACAAGGACCGTTATTTGTAACGGGAGCGCACCAATTTTTTACAACAGTGCCTCTCAGCTCTATTCCCTTCTGGGGCCTGTATCCGCAGCCGTAAAAGCGCTCGCATTCGGCAACGGTTATTTTTCCGCCAACGCCTATGTTTTCTTGCGCGTGAAACGGGGTTATATTTTCTATCACCTTTTTTCCGTTATGGGCAACGGAAAAGGACGCATCGCCTTGAACGGCAATTTTCAATTTTCCCGAAACTACGGTCTTTTCGTCGCAGTTTGATACAAATTCACTCTCGACACAGGCTGCGGGCGGATCAATAATATCGTACCTCTCCATCAGGGTCTGACTGAACACCCCGCTTGCGTTATACCTTATACGTATAACGTTTTCAAGCACAGGGGTTATTGAGTAAGCATTATGGTTGTCCAGATAAAAAGAATATTGACTCATATTTTCCCTCCTTTTTAGGCTCGTTACATTTTACTTGGAGGATCTGCAACCGAGCGGTGATATTTTCTCTTCTTTTTTGAAAACACGGCTGAAATAAAACGGATCGTCATATCCCACGGCTTCGGAAATCTCGCTTATCTGCATATCCGAATTTTCCAGCAAAAATTTAGCTTTTTTGATCCTGAGCGCGTTTATATATTGCATGGGGCTCGTACCGGTCTCCTTTTTGAACAGCTTGGAAAAATAATTATAGTTCAGTCCCAGGATCGATGCAACGTCGGACACGTTTATTCCCTCACAGAAATTCGCGTGAATATATCTCAACGCCTTTTCTATATGCACGTTGGTGCTTTCAAGCGTCCTTTCCTCCGACAACGCGGCAAAAAGCCTGTACGCCAGTGAAATGCATTCCATTTTCGAGGTCAGGTCAACACAGCTCGCCTTTTCAAAGATTTCATCGTATATATTTTTTATTCTTTTTGCATCCTTGATGTACATATACGGGCATTCCCGAGTCAAGCCAAGCGCCGACAAGACCCTCTCTATCTGCTCCCCTTCGACAACAAGCCAAGAAATGCTCCACGGTGAATTTTGTTCCACAACGTACGAAATTTCACTTTTACTGTGCATTACGTAAAAATAATTTTGCTCGAGAAAAAGCTGCTCACCGTTAATGAAGAATTTCGCTCTGCCCTCGTTGATGAAGGTTAATATATAATCGGTTCGTTTGTGGTCACTGTATTTATGGCCAAAGCACCGCTCGCGCACTCCGCAATATATCAGATTGATAGCATCAATTTCCCCGCGCTCAAATCGCTTCTCCTGAAAATAATTGTCTGCACTCATGTTTTTTCACTCCAATATATCATTTATTTCATAAACAATATCGTCAAAAGCGCAATACATACGCCGATAATTTGTTTTTTTGACAGCCTTTCACGAAAAAAAACCATCCGTACAAAGACAAACAAGATATTCGTCGACAAATTGTACACCGAATATAATATCACCCCGTCAATAAGCGATGCCGCATACGTACTGACGCATTGAAAGGTTCCCAAAACAATTCCCGCCGTTCCTGCCGACGGAAGAGCGGATTTTGCACCCGCCATCGCAGTTGAGCCGTCGCGTCTTACAACCAATACCGCCAAAAGCAAAACCGAAGCCGTAATGTAAGTTATCGAAACAAAGCTGAAAACATTAAAATCCCCTGCCATGTTTGCATATATCTTTTGATTTGCCGATATTAATCCGTTACATAAAAAAGCGATCAGTGTGAAGACGATCCACGTGCTTGAGCTTGACTTATTCAAATCTGTTTTTTTCTCTTTCGAAGTGATCAGGAAAAGCGAGATCGTTGCCAGAACAAGTGCTATGGTCTTCGGGATACCGAAGGTCTCGTCCAAAAAAACGCAGGATACCAATATCGGTATGAACATACTGAAATTATTTATAGTAGTTACCAATACGGGCTTTCCTCGAGAAAACGCAAGCATATACGTCAGCTGAAAACCTACGCTCAATATACCCGCTACAATTCCAAATATACAGGTGGACGGGGAAATTGTTGTAATAAAAAGCACCGGCATAAAGAAAATCGCCGCGGCAGTAAACATTATCCAATTGTATAAAACGCTTTCACAGAAATTGAATTCTCCGGCTTTAGAGTAGTGTGACTGCAACGATACCT
>CAZISP010000006.1:0-8936 GCA_964541955.1 uncultured Lachnospiraceae bacterium | reverse complement strand
TCGTTGCAAGAATACACATTGCTGCTATCAGCAAATATTTCATTTTCTTTCCCCCGAAATCTGAATCACCAACACAAATATATCACATCAGAGCATAAATATCCATAAAATATTAGGGCTTTTATATGGACTTTTTCGCTTTTTCAAACCGTCCCGAAAAGATTTTGAGGGTCATCAAGCTTTGCTTCCGCACAAGTCTTGACTTATGCGTTCCCACCGTTTTACCATGTTTTTGCGGCTATCTTCTTGACCTTTGGATATGTCCCTGTATTTTCGCACTGTTTCTTTATACCCGAGGCGGTGTTCTCGCATATCCGTTATAACACCTGTTTTGAATTCTGACGAGTACCTTTTCTGTTTTGATCCTTTTTTTACAAGTCATAACCGCCGGCTAAGCCGGTGGCTTGCTCAGCCCTATAAGGGCATGTTACCGGCGGGGCTGAAAGCCCACCTAAAATCCTACACTTGCAAAAACCGGCGGGATTACTCAACGGCAAAAGCCTCTTTGGAATCCCATGCTTTGCGGGGGGTCGTAAACCGAAAAAGAGCCGAGTGCGATGCACTCGGCTCTTGATTCTGTTTTCTCAGAAGAAATCGGTTCCTATGTTAATATCAATATCACCATTGGATTCCGCGAGGACGTTAAGCGCCTCGGCATTGATTACTTCCAGCTCGGGAGCTGTGTATGTGTTTTTCATTTTTTGTCTCCGTTTCACCGTGTCAGCTGACTTTTACGCCGCCTTCTCGTCAAAATATGCATCCCACTCGGCAATAGTCTTGGTGAGTGTTCCCTCCTCCACCGTGCAGGTGAACAGCAGGTGGTCGAGGTTGTCTGCATTTGCATCTGTCAACTCATAGACAATATAAACTGTGTTGTTTGCGTCTTTGAGATCAACTTTATTTCCGATTGTGCCGTTGCTGTCAAGGTCGCCATTTGCCGCCAGCATATTTTCATAGAAGGCGATCAAGCTGTAGCTGCCGGAGGACAGGCCTTCTCCCGAAAGAGCCTTTGCGTCGCTGAGAACGAAGGTGTAGTCAGCGTCAGCGCCAAGCGCCTGGGAGCACGCCCCTGCCTCGGTAAACTTGTATGTGTACGAGCCTACACCCTCAAAGCTTGCGGGCATCAGAATCACAGATGCCTTGGGAAGCCCGTTGAAAGCCTCCTTACAGACTCTTTTTAACCCTGTTCCCGTCAGGTCGATTGTACCCCTCGCGGGAACCGCAGCACCGAGCGTCCAGACTCTCCTTAAGGAATTGCTGTTATAGAAAAGATACTGGAGGGAGCTGTCGTCACGGGTTACGGTTGTGGGAAGAATGATATTCTCAAGCATCTTTGCGCCGGCGAACGCAGAGCCCAGAGACATAGACTCAAGACCGCTAAGGTCAGCGATCTTCCCGATGCCCTCGGTCTTCGAAGAAAGAGACGTCTTACGGTCGGAGCAATAAATAACCTCTTCAACGACAGAGTTATAGTTAAGGATACCGGATGAAGCGCTTACGCCTTCGGGATATACGATGGTTTTGAGGTTTGGAACGGTAGTGTTCTCAAGAGACGATGTATTGAAGGCGTTGATCCCGTAGTCAACCACAAGCGCCGTGATCTTCGCAGCATTTTCGTCGGTAAGAATGGGTGAGTAAAGGTTCGCATACTTGTAAAGACCGTTTGTAGTCATGTCACCTTGTACCAGCTCGCTCTCAACGATGCCCTTATATGACGCCCATGAAACAACGTTGCCTGGGGAGAAATAATCGGAGCTGAAGGGAGCGAAAGCGGAATATGTGCTTCGGTCGGTAATCTTGGGCAGAGCCGCCGTTGCATCCTCTGCGGCATTGGGATCACGGCGGTATGCTACAATCAGCTCATCGCCGTCCTTCAGAAGTGACCAGAGAACATTGGTCGTAGGTGTATCCTCTACGTGATGCCCTCCGCCGTCCCACGCATCATAGTAAACCCAGGCACGGAGAGGGAGATTAAAGTATGTAAACTCACCGTTTGCATCAAACTCATATTTTACAGAGGGCTCCATTCCCTCATAAAAAGTCTTTTGCTCGCCGTCTTTAACCGAGTATGCGCCCTTTTCAAGAACCGGCCAGAGCTTATCTTCATCTGTGTTCTGAGAGTTTGCAATGCCGTTTCTGAATGCAAAAACGGTCAGGTCATAGAGAGAATGAGCAGTCTTTCCCGTGCTCTCGGACGTGTAGGTGGTATAGCGGTACAAAACCGTCTCGCCGCCGTCACTTGTCCACTCAGTATATGCATAGGTATAAACAGCGGAGGTGAAATTATCGGAAGGAATACCCGTGACAGCCGCGGCAAAGGTCTTGTCACCGTTTTCGTGAACTTTTACGTAGGGTCCTTTTAGAGCACTGACCGATTTGATACGTACGGTATCATATTCCCCCGACATGAAATCCGCAATAACGGCAGTCTCGTCGCCGCCGTATACGGAATCAACCGTGTTGGCGGAGAACACTACCACGCCGTAGTCAACCAGAGTATAACCCTTTTCTGTAGCCGTATCAAGAGCGGACTGAGAGAGTGTAAACTCTGCGCGGAGAGCGGGGCCCTTGCTTGTCGCATTCTTATCAGTCAGACGGATAGAATAGCCGTCGGCAGAGATAACGTTTCCGCAAACGTCGCCGCCGGGGGCGCTTCCCTTGACTGTGAAGGTATAGCTTCCCGATGCCAGCTCGAAAACAGCGTCGTTTCCGTTGTTTGAAAGTCTGGTAACACCCTCGGCCCGGGATGCCTCAACGCCGCTCTCTGTAATCTCATAGTATGCGCTGTCTGCCAGCGTGAGAGTTGCGGTGGTGTTTGCGGGAACAGTGAAATTGTAGACCGTGTCGCCGTCCTCAAATTTCCATTCGCTGACGATCTGTCCGTGCTGAGACAAATAGCTTCCCTTTGCATAGGTAAGTGAAGAATCGGTCACGGGGTGAAGTATTATGTGCTTGTATCCGGGGTTCTCCTCGTCAAGATCTATGCCGAGAACGTATCGGTACATCCATTCGGCAACCGAGCCGTAAGCATAGTGGTTGAGAGAGCCACGGGTGGTGAGTCCGCCGTCGGTCGTTTCCTTCAGTCCGTCCCAGCGCTCGAATATAGAGGTGGCACCAAGAGTAACGGGGTAGAGCCATGAGGGATATTCCTTTTGCATGAGGAGCTTGTACGCAAGCTCCGATTCGCCTATATCCGAGAGCACGGGGTTAAGGAAGTTTATGCCAAGGAATCCCGTTGTGAGCTTGAAATCGTTCTTGCGTATGAGACTTGCCAGGTTTTCCTCTGCCGCCGCGCGGTCCTCCTCATCAAACAAGTCAAATGCAAGACCGAGAACGTAGGAGGTCTGGGTGTTGCAGAGAGTTCTTCCGTTCCCGTCGGTGCAGACTCTGACAAACGCCTGTCTGAACTTTTCGGCAATTTCTTCATATTCTTCCGCTTCGTCTGTATAGCCGAGAACGGCTGCGATCTTTGCCACTATCTGTGTGACGTATGCGCTGTATGCGTTGTTTGTGACCGTTGCGGGGGTACTCTCAACAGCAAACCAGTCGCCGTATTTTGCCACGTCATTGCGCTCGTAGTCTGAATTGCTTGCGGCGATGAAAGCGTCTATCAAGCCCTTCATTCCCTCGTAGTTGTCGCTTAGTATCTTGGTATCGCCGTAAGTGAGATACATAGTCCAGGGGATTATTACACCCGCGTCGCCCCAGCCGTTTTCCACAGCCGAGGTTTTCCAGGTGGGCGCAGGGGTCACCTCGGGATAGGTCCCGATGTCGCTTATGCCCTTTGTCAGATTAAAGGAATATTCCTCCAAAAACGCAAACGTGTTGAGATTAAAGGATGCGGTGCGGGAATATACCTGCGCGTCGGCAGTCCAGCCTGTGCGCTCGCCTCTCTGAGGGCAGTCCGAGGGAATGCCCAGGAAGTTGCTCACGTTTGATCGGTAGGAATTCTCATAGAGCTGATTTACCATCTCGTCCGAGGTTTCAAAATATCCCGTGCGTTCAAGGTCGCTGTAAAGAGCATGTCCCTCTACTTCAAGCATATTTGCCTCGGTCACCGTGAAGTTTACGCCCGAGACCTCCATATATCTAAAGCCATGATTGGTCATCTTGGGGTAGAATATCTCGCCGTCGGGATCGCCGCTGAGTATGTAATAATCGGTAGCCTGAGCGTCGGTGAGATTGCCGCGGTAAACCGAGCCGGGCTCGCCGTCGGCGGTAGCGAGCTCCTCGGAATTGAGAAGCTCACCGTATCGGAACATAATTTTCTGTCCCGCTTCTCCCTTGATCTTTACGTAAGGGATTCCCGCAAAGTTCACGCCGAAATCATAGACTACCATATTGTCCTGTGGATGCGTTACCTGAACGGGCGTGAAAACGTCACCCACCGTGATAAGCGGCACACGTGTCCAGCAAGGGGTGGAAACCTTCAGGGCGGCAGAGTCAGTCAAGGTCACCGTGCTCCAGTCGCTGTCGTCAAATCCGCCCTCAGCCCAACCCTCCTGTGCCTTTGTGGCATCAAAGGTAAGACCGTTCATCAGGTCCTCGTATTGCAGGGGTCCGTCGTTATATGAAGTCCAGGTGTCGTCCGTGACGACCGTCTGCACCTCGCCGTTCTCGTATTTTATCTCAAGAAGTGCAAGGAGAGCAAACTTGGTACCGAAATTGTTCCATTTTGTGCTGTACCAGCCGTGACCAACGAATGCGCCGATGGCGTTGTCGCCGTCCGCTATAAGGTCGGTCACGTCAAAGACTTGATACTTGAGGTCATTATTGTAGTCGGTTCGACCGGGATTCAGCAGGGAATCGGTCACGGGCTTGCCGTTTATATATGCGTCATATGTGCCCGCCGACGTGATGTAAAGTCTTGCGGAGCTTACGGCGCCGGTTGTGGAGAATTCTTTTCTGAACATGGGAGCGGGGTCGTTTACCATGTTTGTGTAGGTGTTCAGAGGGCGGTCGTCTGCATTTTCCTTCTCGGTCTCCTCCACCTCCGCATAATTGAAGGCATCACCCGTTGAGATCAGCGTACCTTCCTCGGTCAAAGTACCCGAAACGAAGGGATTATTATCGCTGTCGGAAAAATCGCACTCCACAAGAACGTTTCCATTCTCGTCCGTTACCTTGAAATTGTCGAATTCCGCCTTCTCGCTTCCCGACTGTCTGAAGCCCACATATCCCATCTCAAATGGGTCAACGTTAAGCTCCGCAAGCTTTGTACCGTTCAGATAGGTTACTATATTTCCCTCGGTCACGACGATCTTCAAGGTCGCAAAGCTGTCGGTCACGGCAGACATTTCGCCTGCTTTAACGCCTGCCCACCCGTTAGGATATGTGCAAGTGCCGTTTGTCCATTTGTGGGTACGCAGAATAAGAGAGCCGTTGTACTCGCGGAACTGCCACATATACCTGTTATTCGAATCCTCGGCACCGAAAAATATGCCTGCTGACGTTGTCAATATTTTGAAATCAACAGTCAGAGTGAACGATTTGTTCTTGGCTCCGCCACTGTCCTGTGTATTTGTGATCCACTGAGCGTCTCCCCAATCTCCGTCCATGAGTCCCGTCTCAAAATAGGCGGGCTCGGAGGTGGCGGTGTTGCCCTTTTGGTCGGTGACGGTCACCTGCCAGTAAATTCTCGTCTTTTTGGGAAGGGGGTCGCCGGAATAAACGATTCCCGTGGTAGCATCACTTGTCACGGTGTCGCTGTCCCAGATATTGTATTTTCCGTTACTCAGATTTTCAAGCGAGGTAGCCATTGCTATTCTATAGCTCTTCTGGAGGGTTCCTCTTTCCGAAGATTCTATATACCAGGAAAGGCGCGGGGTCTCCACGTCAATGCCGATTGGATTTGTCAGATATTCTACCTGAAGACCTTTCACCGTGATTTCTCCTTTAGCTGATTCATTTGTTGCAAAGACGCCTGTCGGCATCGCTGCTGCAAGCATTGTCGCCGCAAGCAAAGCGCATAATATTTTTTTGAACATACGTATTCCTCCGTTCTTGATTTGCCGGTACTTCTTTTTCATTTTAACATTTTCGCCCTGACATAACAATGTAAAACTCGGGCAATTTATTGTAAAAAACCGTCACGCAAATTTGGATAAAGCAGTACGAAAGAATCAAAAAACAACAGAGGAGACGCATTAAAATAAATTTCAGTCTCTATAGTACTTCACCGCGCACCCCTTGACTTTTCTATCTTTTAGGTGTATAATACCCTCACAAAATATATGACAGAAAACAAGGAGATTCATCATGAATATAGTTTGTTTGGACCTTGAGGGCGTACTCGTACCCGAAATTTGGATCGCCTTCGCTCGCGAGAGCGGCATCAGCGAGCTTTCCCGCACCACTCGTGACGAGCCCGATTACGATAAGCTGATGAAGTGGCGTCTGAGCATTTTGCGCGAGCACGGCATGACCCTGAGCGACATCCAGGCAACCATCGCAAAGATAGACCCGCTCCCCGGCGCAAAGGAATTTCTGGACGAGCTTCGCTCTCTGACGCAGACAATCATCGTCAGCGATACCTTTACGCAGTTCGCACAGCCTCTCATGAAGAAGCTGGGCATGCCCACAATTTTCTGCAACGAGCTGGTGGTTGACAAGGACGGTGCCATTACCGATTACAAGATGCGCTGCCCCAACTCAAAGCACACCACCGTAACTCACCTGCAGGCAATGGGCTTTGAGACTATCGCCGCGGGCGACAGCTTCAACGACCTTGGTATGATCAAGATCTCCAAGGCGGGCTTCCTGTTCCGCTCCACCGAGCAGATAAAAAAAGATTACCCCCAGTACCCGGCATTTGAGAGCTTCGACGACCTGCTTGAGGCTATCAAAAAGGTTCTGTAATTAAAAAGCTCACTTCTCACATTTTATTAAGGAGGCCTTGACATGAAGCGAGTACAATGCGAAATGTGTGGCGGCGCAGATCTGATCAAGCAAGAGGGTGTTTTCATTTGTCAATCGTGCGGCGTCAAATATTCCTTGGAAGAAGCAAAGAAAATCATGGTCGAGGTCGACGGTGCCGTTGAGGTTCGCGGCACGGTGGAGGTAGACACGTCAAAAGAACTTGACAATCTGTATCAGATCGCCCGCAGAGCAAAAGATGACAACAATAGTGAAAACGCCGCAAAATACTATGACATGATTTTAGTCAAGGATCCCTCAAGCTGGGAAGCGGCTTTTTACGCAGTATATTTTAAGTCGATGACATGCAAGGTGGCACAGATACGGTCTGCCGGAAAAAACGTATCTAACTGCATTGACACTGTGCTTAAGTTAATTAAAGACAACGTAAAGGACGAGAAATCTCAAGAGGAAGCGTATACGGAAGTTTCAAACAGCGTGATGACCGTTGCACTTATGTTATATAACGGTGCAAGAAACAACTATAGCAGTGCTGATGAGGTGAGTGAAATGCTGAGCAGTTCGCTCGCGGCAATAAATTGCTTATATGCTTTAGGTGATAATCTTGATCTGTTCTTCGACCTCGATAAAAAAGCCAACATATTGTCCCTTAAGGCCTGGAAGCAGGGCATCGAGTTGCATCAGACCCTGATAACCTATATGTTGTGGGACAGCAAGGAAGAAAATAGAAACACAGTACGAAAATATGCCTCCAAGGTGAAAAAATATGATCCGGGTTATGCCACCCCCAAGGAAAAGGCCTGCTATATAGCAACCTGCGTGTACGGCTCCTACGACTGCCCGCAGGTATGGACACTCCGCCGTTATCGTGACAGTACTCTCGCTTCTACTTGGTACGGAAGGGCTTTTATTTATACATATTATGCAATCAGTCCCATAACCGTAAAATGGTTTGGAAACACCCGGTGGTTCAAGAATCTTTGGAGAAACAAACTGGATAAGATGGTATCTAATCTGAACTCCGACGGCATTGAAGATACGCCTTATCAGGACAAACAATGGGAATAAGGATTTCGGGTTGCCGTTGCAACAGAAAACTGCCGCCGGTTTTGACATCAAAAAGTCATAATAATAGAGATAAATTGGATATCAAAAGTTTCAATAGCTGATGAAGCAGCGGCTGAGCATTTTGTGTGAATACGGCATTTGAGAGCTTCGACGACCTGCTTGATGCCATCAAAAAGGTTCTGTAAAAAATTTGGGGCGCGCTGCAAAAACCAATGGATGAAAAAGCAACGACGGAAGAATTTTAATCCTCTGCCGTTGCTTTATTGACAAGGAGACAAAATATGGATCGTTTTTTTAAGCTGACGGAGCGCGGAACCTCTGTCAAAACCGAGCTTATCGCCGGCATGACCACCTTCTTTTCGATGGTCTACATACTTATGGTCAACGCAAATATGTTCGCCGACCCGTTTGGCGACGGATCGAACCCTCTGGGCATATCCTACGGCGCAATCTATATTGCCACGGCCATCTCTGCCGTTGTCGGCACTATTCTTGCGGGACTTCTTTCAAATCTTCCCCTTGCACAGGCAAGCGGCATGGGTTTGAACGCATTTTTTGTTTACACGGTCTGCATCGGCTTCGGCTTCTCCTATGCCAACGCTCTGGTGCTTGTATTGTTTGAGGGCATCATATTCATTATTCTGACGATCACAGGTCTGCGCAAGAAGATCTTCGATTCCCTGCCCTTGGCAGTGCGATCCGCCATTCCCGCGGGCATCGGTCTTTTTATCGCTTTGCTCGGTCTTCAGAATGCCGGGATCGTGGTGGATAACCCTTCCACACTTGTGGATCTTGCGTCCTTCAACCTGCTCGGTCACACGTGGGCGGAGATAATGCCCCTCATCGTCACTCTCGGAGCTTTGCTTGCTATCGTTATCATGAGCATAAAGAAGCTCCGCGGCGCGGTGCTTATCGGTGTTGTAGGCGGCATGGCTGCGTATTATCTTTTAGGTCTGACCGTTGACGGCTTCTACGAGAATCTGAACATTCAG
>CAZISP010000005.1:0-13131 GCA_964541955.1 uncultured Lachnospiraceae bacterium | reverse complement strand
GAGGGGTTGTTTCGTGCGAAATTTATTTTTACAATCCCTCCGTCACGGCAAGCGCGAACCCCCAAAACTTGCAAGCTCGTTTCGGGGAACCCCGCCGCCGTGCCACCTCCCTTTACACAAGGGAGGCTGACAACGGCGGACCGATGGTATGGTTTGCAAAGCAAGATGCGAAATTTGCACGAAAAAACGGGGGAGATACAGGGCAATTTGCGAAGTTTGAATATTCACAAAAGGCGAAAAGGGTGATATACTTAAAACGAGGCAAAAAGCCGCAGGGCGGCGGAACGGAGATTAAAATGGAAGTCAAGATAGTTTACAAAGGCTCAAATCCCTTTTTCAGAATTAACGGCAAGGATTATTCCACCGAGGCGTTTCGTTCGTACCGTCCCGCGCCCGCGAACATTTCACAGTTCAAGCGTGTAGGTCTTGATTTTTATCAGATGGTAGCGACGGGCAAGAAAAATTCGCTTCATATTTATTCCTCGTTTTTCGGTGAGATCTGGACGGGACCCAAGCAGTATAATTTCGCACGTCTTGACAAGCAGCTCGAAATGTTCCGTCAGTTTGCTCCCGACAGCTTTTACTCCATACTGATCCAGCTTGATACCCCCGAATGGTGGCTTGAAGCTCACCCCGGCCACGAGGAGAGCTTTTGGACGTTTGGAAAATACCACACCGACCGTGAATGGCTCCACGACGCGGCGGAATATCTGCGCGATTTTATTGCATATGCCGAGAAGAAGTACGGCGACATAATTTTTAGCTACAGCATCGCGGCAGGTCGCTGCAACGAGTGGTTCTGCGAGGATTTCGGCGCGGGCACACCCGACAAATTGGCGGCATACCGAGAGTATCTCGGTGACCCCTATGCGACTATACCCGAGCCCCAAGACTACACCTCGGGCGAGGGAAGCTACCGCACACCGAGTAGCAACGAGCTGAAATATCTGCAGTTCTCCTGTGGAATTCAGGCAGATACCATCTGTTACTTTGCGGCAGAGGCGCAAAAGGTGCTTCAGCACAAAAAGCCCTTCTGTATGTTTGGCGGGTACGTTCACATGACCCCAAAAAATCAGAATCTGTGGCTGACTAACGGCTATGAGAAGGTAATTGAAAGCCCCGACATCGACATGATATATTCCCCCGCACCCTATCAGCACAACCGCGACATTGACGGCGTAAGTGCATATCAGCTTCCGCTTGATTCGCTGAAGCTTCACGGAAAGCTTTATCTCCACGAGATGGACCACCGCTCCGAGCTGGCGGCTTATCCTCTTGAGAGCGGCGTTGTTCTCGGTCAGAGAATCGACAATTTCTCGGATTTCAAGAACGTTCTTCGCCGCGAGATATGCAACGTGGTCGCTCACGGCGGCTCGTTCTGGTGGTTTGATTTCTTCGGCGGCTACTATGCCTCTCCCAAATATGAGCAGGAGCTTTGCGATGAGTTCAAGTTCTACAACGAGATAATTGAGCGCGAAAACGACGACGTTTCCGAGGTTGCCGTGTTCTGTGACCCCATGTCCTTCCTTTACTGCAAGGAGAACGCCGACCTGCATCAGACTATGGTTCGCTACAACGTGGATTCCATAATCCGCTCGGGCGCGCCCTTCAGATTCTACAATCTGAATGACCTTGAAAAGCTTGATATTGGTCGTTTCAAGGTGTTCATTTTCCTCAACGCTATTGACCCCAAGAACCGTGAGTTTATCAAGGAAAAGCTGGCTGACAAATACAAGGTGTTCATCGGTGCGGCGGGCTATGCGTACAGCGATAAGCTTGATACGGCGGGCATCACGGACCTGACAGGCATCAAGGTCGGCGAATTCAAGACCGATAAGGCTCACACAGTCAATTACGCAGGACAGGATTTCGGCTTTACCGACGTTGTTTCTCCCATGTTCCGAGTTGAGGACAATGATGCCGAGGTTCTGGGCGAGTACGCCGACGGCGGTGTTGCGATCGCACACAAGGGCAAGAGCTTTTACTGCGCCGTGGGGAACATTCCCTATGAATTTTTCCTTGACGTGAACCGCGCGGCGGGCGTGCATATTTACAACGACGAGGGCGGCGCTATTGCCGTTACCACCGATATGATCTCCTGCTACGGCAAGCAGGAAAAGAACACGCTTCGTTTGCCCTTTGACTGCACTCTCACCGACCTTTACACGGGCGAGGTGATAAAGACCGAGAACGGCGTTGCAGAGTACACAGACAAGGTGTACGAGACAAGAGTTTTCAAGATAACGAAATAACAAAGAGGCGCGGAGTGTTCCGCCCTACGAGCTCTTTCTTTACAATATAAAATACACCGCAGAATTTCATTTGCGGTGTATCTCATAGATGTTTTTAATCACAATAAAATAAAAGTTCCGAAGCGGTCTGATTATCTGATATTTTTCGCAATCTCAACGAATTCTTCGTATGAAATCAGTATTTTCACCGCTTCAAGAAGCGCGTTTGGGGTCATGCCCGCGGGAAGTCCGAGTTTTTTTGCAAGAACGTCACGCTTTGACGCGCTGTCTGGCTTGCCCGACAAGCTAAATTCGTAAAAATCCGCTTTTGTCAGGGGATTGGCGGTCATTTTGCGCTCCGCCGCCTCGCTGTCGGCGTAAGGCTCAAAGATTTTTCGCAAAACGTCGAAATCTATTCCCTCAACCCCAAGAAATCCCGCCTTTGACGGCTCTGCTTTTCGCTTTTCTTTACCCTTTATTTGGGGAACGTAAAGCTGTATCAGCCTGTCCTTTGGTATTGCCGAGGCTATGCGCGAGCGGATAAGAGTTCCCGCGCCGTCGCTGTCGGTCAGCACTATAACGGGTGATTTTTCGGACAATCGGCGCAAAAGCGCCAGCACCTCGCCGTGTCTGAACACGCCGAAGCCGTCTGTGGTGTAAATGCTTGCGTCAATTACCTCGATGAGCCGCAGTCGGTCGTATTTTCCCTCCACTATAACAGGGTAGGGTATCTTCAGCTTTTCCATCAGAAATCCGCCTGTACGTATTCGGTGGTCAGAGTTGCAAGTGCTTCTTCAACAAGTCCATCAAAGTCCACCTTTGCCTCTTGCGCAAGAACTTTTTCAAGCACAGGCTTTGTTCTTGGGTGCTTGGGGGTAAAGACGGTGCAGCAGTCCTCGTAGGGCTGAATAGACGTTTCAAAGGTGTCTATCTTGCGAGCTATCTGAACTATCTCTTCCTTGTCCATGCCGATACAAGGACGGAAAACGGGGAGCGTTACCGCCGCGTTGGTGACGTTGATCGCCTGAATTGTCTGCGATGCCACCTGCCCCAGGCTCTCGCCTGTGATAAGCGCAAGGCAATCAAATTTTTCGGCGACCTTCTGTGCTATCGTCATCATAAAACGGCGAAGAAGGAGTGTAAAATAGTCCTCGTCGCAGTTCTTGACAAGCTCCTCCTGAATGTGAGTGAGGGACACCACGTGAACCTTCATGTTGCCCGAATATCTTGAAACGAGAGATGCCAGCTCCATTACCTTCTGCTTTGCCCGCTCACTGGTGTAGGGGAAGCTTTCAAAATGGAGCGCTTGGAGCTTTACGCCGCGCTTTGCCATCATGTAGCCCGCAACGGGGGAGTCGATGCCGCCCGACAGCAAAAGCAATCCGTTTCCGTTGGTGGAAATTGGCAAGCCGCCTGCGCCCTTGACCGTACCTGCGCTGACGTAGGCGTATTTTTCGCGCACCTCGACCTTGACGGTTACGTCGGGGTTGTGAACGTCAACCTTTATGCCGTGGCAAAGAGAGAGCACAAGACCGCCAACCTGCGCGGAGATTTCGGGTGATTTGAGCGGAAAGCGTTTATCCGCGCGCTTAGATTCTACCTTGAAGGTTTTTTTGCCTTCAAGAAAATCGGGAATATACTCGGTGACAACTCTTGAAATGTCCTCCATATTCTTCTCGGCGCAGGCGGCGCGTTCTATCGCCACTATGCCGAAAAGTCTGGTGAGCATGGAAAATGCGCCTTCAATGTCGTTTTCGCCGTTTGGATTTTCAAGAGGCTCGATATAAATCGTGCTCTGTGCGTGGGAGACAGTGTATCTTCCGAAAAAACGGAGACGGAATTTCAGCTCCTTTACCAGAGTGGACTCAAAGTAGCTCTGATTTGCGCCCTTGAGCACGATCTCGCCGTATTTGCAAAGAAAAACTTCTTTCATATCAATCTCCATTCAGCCGCTCTGCGGCGGCACAGATAGTATAGGAAACACTTGGCATCGCTTCAGCGGCAAAATGGGAGAGGGACCCATTTTGCAAGTGTTTCATGCGTGAAATAACTAAGCTTTCGATTCATTGTTGCTTTGTTTCACGCTAAAATCCTTTTCTGAATTTTACTCGGAAAGGTAATAATTGGGGAACAGACGGTTCCATACGTCCTTGCAGGCGAAGGTGTCTGCCGTTGAGCTGTGGGGAACACCCGTCCACTCGATGCCAAGGCACTCCATTGCGTCAATGAGGCTGGCGTGGGAGAGGTCGGGGCGATTTTCGTGAATGTAGCGCACGTACTCGTTTGCGCAGCAACGAACCTTGTCGTGGAGAGCAAGTCTCTCCTCCTCGGTGTCGTATATGTACTTGATGTGGCTGTAATCGGTTGAAACGCCGTAGGCGATGATGTTGTCCGCCTCGGCAAATATCGCCTTTATCTCGGGGATAAGGTCGGTGAGTAAGGGCGCATTTTCAACCATTTCGGGTGTGATGCCGTGTATCTTCTCGGTCCTCTTCCACTTCTTTGTGTGGGCGGGCTTTACGAGCGTGTCCATTATGAGCTTGCCCGCGCCGTCAACGATGGTGATTGAGAGAATTTCGTCTCTGTCGTAAAAGCCTGTCAGCTCAAGGTCGAAGAAAAGAACTCTTGCGGGGTCCATTCCGTAGAATTTGTTGCGGTGGATCTCGCCCTCGGCGCGGCGAATTGCCAGATCCTCCTCAAAGCAGCTCTTGCAGAGCTTGTGGCGGTAGCGCACGTCATGACCGCACTTTACGCACATCATGGGTAGGCGAAGCGCGGTTGCCTTGTCGTAGAAATAAACTATGTCGCCGTTTGCCTTTTTGGTGTATGCCACGGGTTCTTCAATTGGGTCGTAGAACATTCTCGCCAGATTCTCTTTTGAGTAGTAGCCGAGAGAAGCGGCGCGTCTGCCGCCCATGCGCTCAATGACCGAGCCGCCGGGGAGCGTCATGGTCTCGCCCTTTGAATCACCGTACCAGCCGTCGGGGTCGGCTTCAACCACGAAAAGAGGGTCGAAGTAGAAAATAAGGTGCCGGCCGTCGGGGGATTTTGAGTAAGCCACAGGCTCACCGCCGGGCTTTAAGTGAAGCATTGACAGAGTGTTTCTTGTCAGGTAATTGCGAAAATCCGGATCGCCCGAGTCTATGCACGGAATCTCGGCGCCGGAGCGCAGTTTGATCTTATCCAAAATAATTTCCTCCGTAAGAAATGTAAAATCACAATTACATCAATTGTACCACAAATCGGCGGATAGTTCAATACTAAATTCAAAATTATTTACATATATGTAAATAAAACTCGGCGCAGGATGCGCCGAGTTTTGATGAAATTATTTTTTCAGCCGTTTTCCCTTGTATTTTCGGTAAAGATTGCAGAGATGCGCCGCGTCGTAAAAGCCGAGCCGCTCGGCTATCTCGTCAAGGGTCATTTTCGATGCCGCCAATTCCTCGGCGAGCATCAGACGTATGTTGTTTCGGTATTTTATGGGCGAAATGCCTCCCGAAAAATGCTTGAACGTTCTCAAAAAGGTGGATTCGCTCATGCAGCACAGCGCCGCAAGCTCGGAAACCGTCAGATCTCTCCAGGGCTCCCGTTCAATGGTGCGGACCGCGGTTTTGATGTCCTTGAAGGCCTTGTCTCGTCCATTCTGACCGTCCTTGTCCGAGAACATCTCGTCAAGCAGAACGGAAAGCTCGCCGCAGATGCGAAGGGTGTTTTCTGCGGGGTTAACAGCGCACGCACGTAGGTTTTTGAAGTGACTGAGGAAACGTCCGTCATGGTCATGCTTGACAATGACGTCGTTTTCATCGAACAGGATCGGCTCGCCCTCTATTGTATGCAGCACAAATGATACTACGATCCCGCCGGAGACCTTACTCGTGTCTGCGGAGCTTGAAAGATATTTTGCCCCGTGGGGAAGAAATATCACATCTTTGGGAGCAATGGTGGCGATAAGCTCACCATTTCTTGTATAGTGCCTTTCGTTTTCGGTCTGGTAGAAGAGCAGGTGCTTCTGCCGTCCCTCCTTTTCGTAATCATACAAGGTTATGCTGCCTGCGTGCATAATGCAGGGGTTGACGTCAGAAAATCTGCATTCTATTTTCGGTAGCTCGTTACACTTTATTATCATTTCGACCCCCGTGGATTTTTACAATTATTTGTTGCGTGACAAAAGCTTATTTTTTCAGCTTTTCTCCCTTGTGTTTGCGGTAAAGCTTGCAAAGATGTGTCGAGTCGTAAAAGCCAAGCTTCTCTGCTATTTCTTCAAGAGTCATTTCCGATGCCGCCAGCTCCTCGGCGAGTATCAGCCGTATGTTGTTTCGGTATTTTATGGGCGAAACGCCCCCTGAAAAGCGCTTGAATTTTCTTAAAAACGTGGATTCGCTCATGCAGCACAGTGCCGCCAGCTCTGCAACCGTAAGATTTTTCCAGGGCTCACGCTCTATTGTGCGAACTGCCGCTTTAATGTCCTTAAAATCTCGGCTACGGCGCTCTTGACCCTCTGTGTCCGAGAACATCTCGTCGAGCAGAACGGAAAGCTCACCGCAAATGCGGAGGGAGTTTTTTGCGGGGGTCATGATCCTCGAAAGCACGCTCTTAAAATGCCCTAAGAGCCTTCCGTCACAGTCGTGCTTCAGGATTATGTTGTTTTCGTCGAACAAAAGCGGCTCACCGTCGGGTGTCTGCAGCCGAAAAGAAATGCCGATGCCCGAGGAGCTTTTCTGCCCATCGGCGGTGCGGGATAAATATTTCGCCCCGTGGGGGAGAAATATCACGTCCTTTAAGGATAGCGTGGCTATGTGTTCATCGCCTCTTGTATAATATCTCTCGTCCTCGGTCTGGTAGAAAAGCAGGTGCTTCTGACGGCCCTCCCTCTCGTAATCATACACGGTCACATCGTCTGCGCGCATGCTGTACGCTACAACGTCCCATATTATACATTCTCTGCCCAGCAGCTCTTCTTGCTTTATTATCATTGCCGACCTCCTTGGATTTTTACAATTACCCCTTGCGTGACACAAGGCTATACGCTATGTGCCCGCCAATGTGATGACGGGATTTTACAATAAAATGCCTGTATTTTATATTGCCATCTTCTGTCAAAAATATTATAATTGAATCAAAGAGAGTTGTCAAGAACTCTTAGTAACAAAAAACAAACGGAGGACATAAAAATGGTAAGAGTTGGTATAGTCGGAATGGGAAGAATCGTCATGGAATGGGCGCATTGGTCCGAATACAAGAAGATTACCGACATCTGCAAGATAACAGCTATCTGCGATATAGACGAGAAGAAGCTCAATGAGGCGGGTGACAAAATGGGTATTCCTCAGGAATACCGCTTCACCGATTACCGCGATCTTATTGCTTGCGATCAGGTCGACGCGGTGGATATCGCCACCTGGAACTGCAACCACTGTGAGATAGCCGAGGCGGCTGTTGCGGCGGGCAAGCCTTACAGCGTTGAAAAGCCTGTCGGGATGAATTATACGGAGACGAAGCACCTGTGCGAATCCACCGAGAAGAAGGGTCTGCCTTCCTTTATCTGCCTGTCCTGGCGCTACCGCAATTACCCACGCTATATGAGATATCTTGTGCTTGGCGGCAAGATGGGTAAGATATTCCACATCAACGTAAGATGCATCAAGGACCGCGGTCTTTGGGCGGGAAGGAAGCGCGAATGGAGATTCGAGCGCAAGAAGGCGGGCTCGGGCGTTCTTTGCGACTTGGGCTCTCATATGATAGACGTTGTGCGCTTCCTCGGACAAGAGTTCAGAGAGGTGTTTGCAAGCACGGGTATTTTCATAAAAGAGCGTCCCAGCGAGGAGACGGGAGAGCTTGTCCCCGTTGACACCGATGACTGGTGCAATATTACGGCGCACCTTGAGAGCGAGGCAAGCTGTACAATTCAGCTCTCCCGTACCGCGGCTACATTTTCCAACCTTGTTGAAATTGAAGTTCTTGGCGAAACGGGTCGTATGCTCTACGTAAACCTGAACGGCAAGGACAGCCTTACCTTTACAGATGCCAAGACCGGGGAAACTGAGGACCTTGTTCCTCCCGAGGAATTCAATGCGATTCAGTCCCGTTCCTTTATCAACCTGGTAAACGGTATCGAGGACGAATATACCGCGAAGCTTGCCCAGGGCGTTGAATGTCAGGCGGTAATTGACGCGGCGCTTCTTTCCTCTACCGAGAACAGACCTATCCTCATTTCTTCCGTCAAGGACGGCACGGAGGCTGTTAAGCAATGAAGCACAAGGTAGGCCTCATAGGCTATGGAAACATGGGCTCCTGGCATGCTGAGAATATAACGGCACGCATAGACGAGCTTGAGGTATGCGGAATATACGATATCGATCCCGAGCGGCGTGCGCTGGCTGAGGAAAAGGGCTTTTACACCTATGACACGGCAGAGGAGCTTCTCGCATCCGACGTTGAGCTTATTGTTATCGCAACACCCAACAATTTTCATCGTCAGTATTCGGTTGATGCCATGCGCGCCGGGAAGCACGTAGTATGTGAAAAGCCTGCCTGCCTTAACTGTGAGGAGCTGGAGGAGGTCATTGCGGTGAGCCGTGAGTGCGGCAGACTGTATACCGTTCATCAGAACCGTCGCTTTGATACAGACTTCGCCATCATGAAGGAGATCATAAGCCGTAATATGCTCGGGAAGCTTTATTTTCTTGATTCGAGACTTTACAGCAACCGAGGAAGCTCAGGCAGATGGCGCAGCACTTATGCGGCGGGCGGCGGAACTCTCTATGACTGGGGAATACATATGATAGACCAGGTTCTGTGCCTTGCGGACAGCGAGCCCGAATATGTTTTCGCTCAGCTTCAGAATGTGCGTTTTCCCGAGGTGGACGACGTTTGCCGTGTTATAATTGGATTTGAGAACGGTCTGCGGGCGCAGATAATTGCGGACCTGTGGTGCTATATACCCGAGCCCAGGTGGCATCTGTCGGGAGACGACGGCACTGCCACCATTGAAAAATGGTTCGGAAGAGAGGGCAAGATCGTTAAAGCCAACATCAAAGAGGTGAACTGGGAGCAGGGGTGCTTCTATACGTCAAACGGTCTCTCGAAGACCATGTGGCCAAGACCCAAGCAGGAGATCGAGGAGCTGGAGCTTCCCATGCCCGAACGTGAGCCCCGTTGGGAGGACTTTTACGAGAATGTGGTGCAGGTCATAGAGGGCAAGGCAGATCAGCTTGTGACGCATGATCAGATAAGAAGGTCTATGCGTGTGATGATGGCGGCGTTCGAATCGGCCCGTACGGGAAATGCCGTAAAGCTTGGAGGAAACTGATTTGAAAATAGGAACTCTTTTGAGGATAACTCATATAGACGATGCGGACAGGAGCTTCAAAAATCTCTCAGACATGGGATTTTATGCTTGTCAGCTTGTATACAAGCCCCCGCAGTACAAGGCAGAGGATGCGGCGAAAATCAAGGCGGCGGCAGAAAAATACGGCGTCGAGATTGCAGCGCAGTTCTGTGGATTTTACGACACGGCGACGGTTTGGGATAACTACGAGGGCTTCAAGACTTCAGGATTGAACGTTGAGCCGTGGGCAAAGAGCAGATTTGACTACGTCTGCGCGGCGGCGGAGTTTGCCTGTGCGGCGGGGATCGAGGATATAGTTGTCCACGGCGGATTTATACCGAATAATCCCTTTTCCGAGGAGTATATCGCTCACGTTGACGTGGTGAAAAGACTTTGCCTGCATTTGAAAAAGCTCGGCATGAATCTTTTGCTTGAAACAGGCGGCGAGACGTCTGTGGCGCTTCTGCGCCTCATTGAGGACACGGGCGCGGACAACCTTTTCGTGAACCTTGACGGAGCAAACATGCTCATGTACGGCTATGCTAACCCCGTTGACGCGCTCTATACCGTCGGAAAATACGTAAGATGCATCCACGGCAAGGACGGCGTGCCGCCCACACAAACAAAAAAGCTGGGCGATGAAAAGAGAGTGGGAGAGGGCATGGTTGACTTCCCGAGAATGTTCGCAAAGCTCTACGAGCTGGGTTATGACAGATACATTATAATCGAGCGGGAGATTGAAGGCGACGAGCAGATTGCCGATATCGTTCACGCAAAGAAATATTTCGAAAACGTGCTGACCCGTGTGGGCTACACGGTTGAATAACGAAAACCCGAGGTTTTACCTCGGGTTTTTGTTATTACATATGCTCAAGAATCTCAAGAAGCGTGTTTTTCGCTTTTGCGAGAGCCTCCTCCTCCGAATCACCGATGTCCAAAATCACGCGGTGCGCGGCGGCGCAAACGGCAGACATATCAACAGGCTTTGGCTCGCCTACGAATCTGTCGTAATTTTTGTGGATTATCTTGTCAAGCGTTTCCTCGGACAGGTCAAGTCCCTTTATTGGAAGCGCACGGTAAGCGGGCATGATAAACTCGGTCTTGTCGCGAGAGATTCCCATGCGGACAAGCTGATGTATTTGCGGGTTGATGTCCTTATTGTTGTTGCAGTCGGTTCCGTAAATGATTCGGTCGGAATACTTTTCAAAGAATGCCTGCCATGCGTCGATGTCCTTTGAAAATCCAAGATACATCTCCCAACCGGGGGTCAGGTCAAAGCTGACGTTGGGGTAGGTCTCCATGACGCGGGTCGCCTCGTCGATGAAGTTTGAGAGGAAGAAGAAGTGGGCAAAGGTCACGCGCAGACGCGGGTGGCGGTCAAGCATTTCAAAGGTTTCGTCGTATATTTCCTGCTTTGAAAGGAAGCCTTCTGTAAAATATCCCCAGCCTCTCTGTTTTTCCGATTCGGACAGCGCACGGGGAACCCAATATTCCTCGGGGTCGTTTACGTGGATAAGGACGGGCACGTGATTTTCTTCAAGGTAGGTGAACATCTTGTCGTAACGCTCGTCGTTTATGCCGTAGCCAAGCTTTTTGCGAGTGCCGGGGTCGAACATGAGCTTTATGCCGTCACAGCCCATATCGATGAGTGCCTTTGCCTGGACCTCAAAGGGGATATTTTTATACATATCCAGATTGTGAGGCATTCCAAAGGCAGAAATGCGGAGCTTTTTGTACGTGTTTTTCCAATAAAGGATTGCTGCGTTGTATGCTGCCGAACGGTACGAGAGGGCTTGCAGGGCAAGGTCGGTCACGTCCTGTGCAGCCATCAGGTCAAGGTATTTCTCGCATTTTTTATATTCCAGCTCGGTCATATGCACGTGGATATCTTTGAAATTTTTCGTTGTAAGCGTCCTCCCTTTAGATAACGGCTTTGATTTTGTTCCTTAGAACTACAATCATTGTATGACAACATTTTTGTGCCGTCAAGGGCGATTTTGCCATATCAACCGTTTTTTTCTGCGATTTTGTTTTGTATTCTTGCTTTTTTGCTCGGGGAACGAAGTCAAAATAAAAAGCACCGCCGTCAGCGGTGCTTTTTTGTTGGAGTGAAAGCTCTGAGACTAATTGAGTTGATCCATGAAAAAGGCATTGGTGTACGCCTTCCTGCCCGATTCGTCAATAACCTCAAGTCTGAAATAATCTTTGACGTAAGTCAAGTCAAATTCCGCACAGGTGATAAGCTTATCTCCGTTTTTTGGGTGCGCCAGCTTTGTCAGACGGTTTCCCGTAAGAAAACGTATACTTCCTGCAGGCGAGGTTGAGATATGTACTTTGCCGTCCTCCACATAGAGCTCGTTTATCTCGGGACCTGTTGAGGAATAATAATCTCCCTTTTCAAAAGCTCGCATGATGCTCTCGTGAGTGAGCTCGGGAGCTTTCAGCGTGATCCAACCTCCGAAGCTTGCGGAAATCCCGTGATTATCGTCCGCACATACGCACCGAATTCTGTTGCCGAGACGCAGCAGGGCATCGTAATAGAGACTGTTGTCCATATCCCAGCCGTTTCGGGCACAGCCCGTGTTGTATACTTCAACGGCATCCATACCCTTGTATTGAGAAAATTGCTCGTACCTCTCCTGTGACCATTGCAGGTGATTGACCGTTACCAGAAAGCCGTATTTTTTCGCTTCGCTTATTATGTAATTTATGCTTTCGGGGCTGTAATACGGCTTGTAAGGCTCGCCAAGATAGGTGACCTTTTCCCGCATCTCGGGAGTATTCATCCAGCGAAATTTCGGGTGAACAAATTCGGGGTCGAACGCTACCGTATTTATGTTTTTCCTGTCCTTGGGATAAATGCACAGATGGCAGGTTATAACGTCGTTCCACTCGTCTGCTGCCAGATTGATCTCACGCTCGTATCCGGGCAATGTCAGAAATTCATCGTCGTCCAGATAGCCATGGTCAAATATTCCCTCATGGTCGGTGATGGCAAGAACGGAATAGCCGTGGGATTTGTACATTTCCTTCAGTTCCTCAGGGGTGTCGCGGCCGTCGGAATACGTGCTGTGGCAATGCATGTTTGCCTTGTAGAAATTACCGCTGTCGGGCAATAAATGTCTTTTCATACAATGTCCTCTCTTTCTGTATGAGTATATCATGATCTGCCCGGTTTGTCAATAAAACATATGCTTGCGGCGATATCAATTTTCACGGAAGTAAGTGCCAAAAACAAAAAAGCCGGCACCTTAGCGCGATACTCTTAACGGAGTATCACGCAACTCTATTCGCCTGCGGCGAGTAATATTGCTACGCAGTGATATTCGGCTTTCCGCCGAGTGTTATTTGCTTTGCAAGTTATGGGCGAATAGAATATCACTAAGTCCAAAGGACTTAATATCACTTTCGCAACGCGAAAATATCACGCTGACGATAGTCAGCATATCACTTAACAGACAAAAAGAAAGAGAAGACTCGTTGCAAGAAACGAATCTTCTCTTTTCTGTTGTTAATGGGTTTGGGCTACTGCCCAACTGCATTTGTACTCACAAATGCGATGCTGGTTCT
>CAZISP010000004.1:0-16223 GCA_964541955.1 uncultured Lachnospiraceae bacterium | reverse complement strand
GGTGCAGAGAAGGAGCATCGCCGTGAGCAATAAGATCGTTTTTTTCAATCACGTCACCCTTTCTTCTTTGTCCTCGTAATAAAAGACGGTTTTTTTTGCGGGATGTTACAGACTGCGTATAAAATTTTCCACGATCGTAGACAGATATTTGTGTGCTTCCAGGTTGGGATGGCCGTTGGTCCCCGAGACGCAGAAAGCCATTGAACGCAGAGCTCTTGCGGTGTCGCACATTTCGGGACGTCCGCTGACGCGGTTCATAACGGGAACTCTGTAATCCTCTTCAAGGTCGAGGTAGGGGATCCCCCATCTTCTCGCTATTTTGCGTATGGAGTCGGGATATGCCTGGCTGACACAGCCGTTGGTTACGATAATGCCTATCTTGGCGTAAGGCAGGTTTGTGACCAGGTGGCGCAATACCACGTTCCACGCGCCGCAGAAGGTTGAGGGGTCGGTGTCGGTTATACCGCCGAGAGGAGCTTTTTTGTGGCTGTCGTTGATCCCGATGTAGATGGTTACGTAGTCGGCGTCGAGAGGAACCTCCTTGTAGAGGGTCGAGAGAGAGCGTTCGTTTCCGTTGGGGCCGATCTCGGGCATATAGGTCATGGTTCCGCCGCACTTTGCCATGTTAATAACTTCCATTGAATTGCGTTTGCCTATCCAGTAAGGGTAGGTCTTGTACATGTTCCATTCACGATCAAAGATAACGGGGCTTTCGCGCTTTTCAAGTCCGTTTTCGTCCACGAACGAGCTGAAATCTCCCTCTGTGAAGCTGTCGCCGAGGGCTACGTATTTTTTGCCGTAAAGGTAATCTGTGCCAAATGATGCCATTTTTTTTCCTTTCTTTTACAGACTGCGCATGAAATGCTCGATTATTGTGGAAATGTACTTATGTGCCTCGAGATTTGGGTGTCCGTTGGTCTCCGAGACGGCAAATGCCCGGTTTCTCAGCTCTTTCACCTCGTCGCAAAGCTCGGGACGGTATTTTACGTTTTTTGTCAGAGGAACGCTAAAGTCCGCCTCAAGGTCGAGATAGGGAATACCCCATTTTCTCGCCATTCTGCGTGCCGCATCCTGATAAGCGGGGCTGGCGCAGAAGCCGGGGATAATAACGCCTATTTTAGCGTAGGGAAGATTTGTTATAAGATGGCGCAGCACCACGTTCCATGCGCCGTAGAGAGTGGAGACGTCCTTGTCGTCTATCCCACCTACGGGAGCTTTTCTGTAGCTGTCGTTTGCACCGATGAAGATAGTTATGTAATCTGCGTCAAGAGGAACTTCCTTGTAGAGTGTGGAAAGTGAGCGTTCGTTGCCGTTGGGGCCGATCTCGGGCATATAGGTCATGGTTCCGCCGCACTTTGCCATGTTTATGACCTGCATATTGTTTCTTCTGCCTATCCAATAGGGGTAGGTCTTGTACATATTCCATTCTTTGTCAAAGATAACGGGGCTTTCGCGCTTTTCAAGTCCGTTCTCGTCAACGAATGATTTGAAATCGCCCTCTGTCAGACTGTCGCCGAGAGCTACGTATTTTTTGCCCTGCAAATAATTTGTGCTGAATGCTGCCATTTTGTTTTCTCCTTTTTACAGACTGCGCATGAAATGCTCTATTGCAGTCGAAATATATTTGTAAGCTTCAATGTTGGGGTGTCTGTTTTGAGGTGTCACGCTGAACTTTTCGGTGCGGAAAGCCCTTACCTCGTCGCACATCTCGGGACGTCCGCGGACGTTGTTCAGAACGGGGGTCAGATAATCGTCGTTGAGGTCAAGATAGGGGATTCCCCATCTTCTTGCCATTTTTATTGTCATGTCGTGATAGACGTGGCTCGGGCCGCTGGTGGTGGCGATAATACCTATCTTCGCATAGGGCATATTGGTTATCAAATAACGCAATATTACGTTCCAGGCACCGCAAAAGGTGGTGAGCTCGTTGTCGGTTATTCTTCCAACGGGGGCTTTTTTGTGACCGTCGTTTATGCCGATCCAAATGGTTATGTAGTCCGCGTCGAGGGGGACTGATTTGTATCTGGTGGAAACCGACCACTCGTTTCCCGCGGGGCCCACCTCGGGCATATAGGTCATGGTTCCGCCGCCGTGGGCAAGGTTTACCACCTCCATGCCGTTGCGCTTGCCTATCCACCAGGGGTAGGTCTTGCACATTTGAAGCTCCTTGTCGTAGATAACAGGGCTCTCGCGGTTTTCAAGTCCGTTCTCGTCCGCAAAGCCGTTGAAATCGCCTGAGGTGTAGCTGTCACCCAGCGCTACGTATTTTTTTCCGTATAAATAATCTGAACCGAATGTCGCCATTCTACTTTTTCCTCGCTTTGAAGTGTTGTTTTACCCATTATACACGAATTCCGGGAAAAAGTAAACATTTAGGGCAAAAAAAATGATCAATGGGCGAAAAACAAAAGATTTACAAATAAGTGTTTACATTTTCGGTAAGTGGTGGTATTATAGATATGATTATAACTATTTTTAAGGTGAGAAATTGAAGATTCCCGAAAACAAGACGGTTGGGATATACACCCTTGGGTGTAAGGTCAACCAATATGAGAGCCAAGCCATCGCCGAGTTTTTTGAGGGGGCGGGTTTTACCGTTCAGCCCTGCGGCTATGTCAGCGGAGTTTACGTTATAAATACCTGCACGGTAACTGCCGAGAGCGATAGAAAAGCCAGGCAGTTTATTCGTCGTGCCATATCGAAAAATCCCGATGCGTATATTCTGGTGACCGGTTGCTTTGCTCAACGCTCACCTGAGGCTGTCGGCTCGATTGAGGGGGTTGACTACGTTTGCGGCTCGGCAAACAAGACGTCTGTTCTGAACGCCGCCCTTGAGCTTATGGCAAGGGGTGAGAAAAACACATCTCCCGAGTATGCCGTGTCAAGCCTTGAGGGCGCGGAATTTGAGAAAATGAACATCACCCGCTTTGACAGAACGAGGGCTTACGTCAAAATTGAGGACGGCTGTGAAAACCGCTGTGCTTATTGCGCTATCCCATCGGCGAGAGGGCATATCCGCTCAAAGTCGCCCGACGACGTTTTGCGCGAGGTGGAAACGCTGGTTGAGGGCGGCTGTCGTGAGATCGTTCTTACGGGAATCGAAACCGCTTCCTACGGACGTGACCTTGAGGGCGTGACGCTGGCTGACCTGCTTTGCCGTGTAGACGCTGTTGACGGTATCGGACGCGTTCGTCTCGGCTCTCTTGACCCATCCATCATGCGCGAGGATTTTATTGAGAAAATATCGGGGCTCCGTTCTCTCGCGCCGCATTTTCACCTGTCACTTCAAAGCGGAAGCGATAAAATTCTTGCGGCAATGAAGAGAAAATACAACTCGCAGATGATGCTCCGTAACATTGAAAATCTGAAAAAGTATATTCCCGGCGTTCGTTTGACCACCGACGTGATCGTAGGCTTTCCCGGCGAGTGTGAGGAGGATTTTCTTGCCACAATGGAGCTGGCAGAGAAGATAAGATTCCTTGATATTCACGTTTTCACCTATTCAAAGCGTGCGGGAACGGTGGCGGCAGGCTTGCCGTGTCAGATTCCCGAGCTCCTGAAGAAGGAAAGGTCCGCGCGGCTTGCGACAAGACAAAAAGAAATAAAAAACGAGCTTTTGGCCGAGCTTGTCATGCGCGGCGAGCCCGTTACGGTATTGTTTGAAACCTATGAGAACGGCGTTGCTATGGGACACACGGCGGCGTTTGAGGAAATTGCGGTGAGAAGCGACAGGCCGCTTCACGGAGAGCTGCATAAGGTTCTGCCCGAGAGCGTTTGCGATGGCGTCTGCGTCGGAAGATTGGTAAAGGAGGAGCGATAATGGTCAAAATAAGCGATTATCCCGTAAGACACGGAATAATTTACGGCTTCAGTCAAGGCGATCCCAATTTTATATCCGATGTCATGCGCGACCTGCGACTCCGCAGCCCTCTTGACTTCTGGCTCTGGGTGAGCCATTGCACAAAGCAACTCAAAATGAGCGAGCCGACAGTCGATTTCATCATAATGCTGGATATGCTCAGATCTGCCCGCCGCACAAAGCTGCCCGAGAGGATCGGGGAGTTCAACTGCAACGACGAGGTTCAGATGAGGACGTATGCAGACCTTATTTCAAAGCTCTATGACGCGCACCCCGAGATCAGGGGGCCGTTTGAAACCGAAAGGTTTTTGTCCGCGGCGAGGGATTACCTTGCCTGCTGTGACATTGAGGGCGAGGATGAGCTGATTTTTGCCTCGTGCAAGGGCGATTCCGTGAGAAAAGCAATTGAGAGCGGTTGCCTCGTCCGCCGGGAAAAGCGTATGGGCGACGTCACCCTTGCCTTTGGCGAAAAGGTGAAGAAAAACGGTCGATGCGGCAAGGTGAACAACGTGATTTGCGTGCTTCAGGGCACCGAGGATTCCGCTCAGGCTTTTTTGCTGAATGAGACCGTTTCTGGCGCCGTTTTGAAGGCTTCAAGGATAGAAAGCTCGCTAATAGAAACCCTTTTGGATTTTTCGCACGGGCTTGAGATAGTTGTGTACGGCACCGAGGGCATGACCTACCCCATGGCACAGGTCTGCGCCGGATTGGCCGGAAATTATCTGGTGGAAATAGCTCAGTCGGATCTGTATGAGCTTCAGATGATCGGGGCAGGGCACCTTGTTTCCGTGTCGCCCGTGGCATATGTGAGGAAAAAGAAAGCGATAAAATTCGTTTTCGCGCAGGGTAGCTATTCTATGAACCCCGAGTTTCTTTTTGAGGTGCTGCTTGGCGCGTCTGCAGAGACGGTGAGCGTTGCTCAGGCGGAACCCTTGACAGCTCCCGTATTTGAGGGAACAGCGTTTGAGTCAAGCCCCGACGGGTACTACCTCTCGGATAATATCAGAACGGGTTGTGCTTATTACGACGGCGCGGCGGCGGTGGTAAGCGCCGTATCGAAGGCTGTGGCGGCGGGCTATGCTCCCGACCGTATCCACCTGACAAATCTTATCACATTTGATGAAAACCACGCTTCGGGCAACCTGCCATCGAAGCTTGTGTCGCATACGCTTGGACTTTACAGAGCGCAGATGGAGCTTTGCACTCCCGATGCTTGCAGTACCGTAGAGGCGGGCGATGCGGATAGAGTACACGTTATCGCAAAGGGAATGGGCGAGAGGAAGGATAGCCGAGCAAGGTGTGGCACGGTCTATCTTGCTTCTCCCCCTCTGTCCCACGAGGGATTCCCCCATTACGGGGAGCTGAGACGTCTCTTTCGTTTCGTTTCCGGTGCCGTTACAACCGGAAAGTGCAGAGCCGAGGCTATAGGTGCCGATGGCGCCAAGGCCGCTCTTGGTCGGCTGTGCGGCGATGATACCCCTATCAGCGCAGATAACGTTCGTTTCGTTCCCGGAGCCTTTCTGCTTTTATGTGAGGAGAAGATAGACGGGCTTGAGACCCTGGGAAGCTTTGGCGGCGAGCCGCAAAGCATGGTTCAGGACTGATTTGTGCAGTCCGATTATTCGACGTTAAACCCTTTTATTTTGTATCATTTTGGAGAGACATGAAAAACAACAACACCAAAAAAGGACTGATTCTTGTCTTCCTTGAGGGAAGCAAGCGGTTCTTTGTTCTATCAATTATCGCCTCTCTGGCGGTCACCGTTATCGACATGGTGATCCCCCAGCTTGTGCGATATACCATCGACACTCTCATCGGTGGTGAGGAATCGGGCTTGCCCGATTTCTGCAATAATTTTATCGAGACTATCGGAGGGGTAGACTTTCTTCGCGACAGGCTCTGGATAATTGCCATTGCCGTTGCGGCGTTGGCGCTCGTTTCCGCCGTCTGCAGCTTCCTTCAAAGGACACTTGACGGTCTGGCTGCCGAGACCCTCGTTGAGAGAATGAGAAACCTGCTCTTTGAGCAGACTCAGAAATTGCCGTTTTCCTGGCACATGAAAAACCGCACGGGTGACATTATCCAGCGATGCACCTCGGATGTTGATATGGTGAAAAACTTCCTGTCCGAGCAGCTTGCATCTATCGTGCGCATCGTAATACTCGTTACCTTTTCGCTTGTATTTATGTATTCCATGAACACAAGGCTGGCTCTTATCGCAACGGTAACCTTGCCTGTTATTCTGCTTTATACCATGATTTTCGGGCGCAGGATATCCGAGGGATTCAGAGTTTGCGACGAGGAGGAGGGTGCCATCTCCGCCTCGGTTCAGGAAAATTTAACAGGCGTACGGGTAGTTCGAGCCTTCGGGCGTGAGCAGTATGAGAGAGACAAATTTTTAGAGAAGAACGAGAAATACACTCAGCTTTGGGTGAACCTTTGCCGCTACATGGCGGGTTTTTGGTCTATGGGCGACCTTATAACGGGTCTGCAGGTCATGCTGATACTCGTTTTCGGCACGGTCTTTTGCGTTGAGGGCGATATGAGCGCAGGTCAGCTCATCGCGTTCATCTCTTACAACACAATGCTTATCTGGCCTATTCGCCGTCTGGGCAGAATGGTGTCAGAAATGAGCAAGGCGGGAATTTCCCTTGAGCGTCTTGGGTACATTCTTCATTCCGAGCCTGAGCGTGACCGTGAGGGCGCAATCGAGCCCGACATGACGGGCGATATACGCTTTGAGCACGTTTCCTTTGCCTACGAGGGCTGTCCCGAGCTGCTGTGCGACATTGATTTTGAGGTGAAGGCGGGGGAGACCGTTGGCATTCTCGGCGGCACAGGCTCGGGCAAATCAACGCTCATGCACCTTCTCAACAGACTTTACGATATCCCCGAGAACAGCGGCAGAATAACCGTTGGCGGCGTGGACATAGCGGACATCAAGCGCTCGCACCTGAGAGCAAACGTGGGTATGGTCATGCAGGAGCCCTTTCTGTTCTCCCGCACCATAGCGGAGAATATCGGCATAACCGATGCTGAGATCGACATGGAAAAGATCGAGGAGGCATCGAGGATAGCCTGTCTTGACGGTGCCATAGAGGGCTTTGCAAAGGGCTACGAGACCTTTGTGGGCGAGCGAGGCGTGACTCTTTCGGGCGGTCAGAAGCAGAGAACGGCTATTGCCAGAATGCTCACGAGAAAAACGCCCATTATGGTCTTTGATGACTCTCTTTCCGCCGTCGACGCGGAAACAGACGCAAAAATACGCGCGGCACTAAAGGATACACTTGGAACAGCTACCGTGTTCCTTATCTCTCACCGAATCTCCACGCTGATGGAGGCTGACAAGATAATCGTGCTCGATCGAGGACGCATAGCCGAGATGGGTGACCATGAGACGCTCATGCGGATCGAGGGCGGTATTTACCGCAAAATCGCGGAAATTCAGACAGGATCGGAGGGTGAGGAAAATGAGTAAGAATCAAGACAAGACACATCTCAAATTCTTTGGCATCCCGGTTATTCTGCCGTATTTGAGGAGATACTTGAAGGAAATAGTCGTCATGGTGGCTCTGGGACTTTTGGGCACCGCGTGCGACGTAATAATTCCTCTTTTCAGACGGTACGCCATCAACAATTACGTGGTGACGGGCATACTTGATACGCTTCCCGTCTTTATCGGAGTGTATCTTGCGGTGATGGTCGTGCAGCTCGTCTCAAACGGTATAAGCGTTTACATAGCATCAAAGCTTGAGCTTTATATCAACCGAGATCTGCGCAACAAGTGCTTCTCGCACCTGCAGACGCTGGCGATCTCATATTTCAATCAGAACAGCGTTGGATATATCCACTCCCGCGTTATGAGTGATACCGGCCGAATCGGCGTGCTGGTCTCCTGGAACTTCATGGACTGTGTGTGGAACCTGTCTTATGCCGTGGGAACGATCATTGCAATGTTCCTGATCAGCCCCAAGCTGGCTCTGGCGGTGCTTACCGTCGTGCCCGTATCGGCACTGATAATTTTCTTGTGTATCGGAAAGCTCACCGATCTCAACCGCCGTATGCGAGAGATCAATTCAACGATATCGGGTGACTTCAACGAGGGAATCACAGGCGCGGGAACGTCGAAATCGCTTGTTATTGAGAACAAGATCACATCTGAATTTCGCGAGGATACGCGCAACATGAAGCGCACCTCCGTGCGCACCGCCATGTGCCGCGGAATCCTCTTCTCCACCATCTCCTTCTTCTCCTTTACGGCTCTCGCCATCATTCTGTGGCAGGGCGGTATCATTACTCTTGAAGGGGCTATGCTGGTGGGAACCCTTTCGGTATTTATCTCCTATGCGGAGGGTATCGTTGAGACCATTCGCTGGATTATCGACGCACTGTCGGCGTTCGTCAGCACACAGGTAAATATTGAGCGAGTCAATAAACTGCTGAGGACCGAGTCGGACGTGGCGGACGCTCCCGACGTCATCGAGAAATACGGTGATGCGTTTACGCCCAAGCGCGAGAATTGGGAGGAGATACACGGCGACATCGAGTTTGACGACGTGACTTTCAAGTATCCCGACGGTGAGGAATACGTGCTTGAGCATTTTAGCCTCAAGGTTCCCAAGGGCACGAGAGTTGCTATTGTCGGCGAGACGGGCGCGGGAAAATCCACGCTTGTCAACTTGGTCTGCCGATTCTTTGAGCCTACCGAGGGTAGAGTTCTTATCGACGGAAGAGATGCCCGCGAGCGCTCTCAGCTTTGGCTCCATTCAAGCATTGGGTATGTGCTCCAGTCTCCGCACCTGTTCTCGGGAACGGTTCGCGAGAACCTGAAATACGGCAATCCCGATGCCACCGACGAGCAGATAAATGCGGCTTTGGAGCTTGTTTCTGCCGATCGTGTGGTAGCCCGCATGGAAAACGGACTTGACAGCCAGGTCGGCGAGGGCGGCGACCTTCTCTCAACGGGCGAGAAGCAGCTCATATCCTTTGCCCGCGCGATAATTGCCGATCCCAAGATATTGGTGCTCGACGAGGCAACGTCCTCGGTTGACACCATCACCGAGCAGATAATCAACCGTGCCTCAAAGGTGGTAACACAGGGGCGCACGTCGTTTATTATCGCGCACCGTCTGTCAACGGTCAGAGATGCGGATGTCATTTTGGTCGTCAAGGACGGCAAGATAGTAGAGCAGGGTAATCACCGTGCTCTTATGCGCGCAAAGGGCGCATACCACTCGCTTTATACACACCAGTTTGAGCGTGAAAGCGTTGAGGGTGCGTTCAGCGCAAACGAATAAAAACTAACGGCGGTCGAAAGACCGCCGCCGGTTTTTTATAATGGATTGTTGCACTGCCCAAAAGCGCAGGTTTTGGTCAAGCTTTTTCAAAAGCTTGCGCGGTGGAGGGCGCGTAGCTCTCCTCGCCCTCCGCAGAGGGCGAAATTTTTTCGGCGTTTTCTTTTGCGAGCTCAACTGTAAAACGAATGCGCGCCGATGGTCATAACGTACGGGCGATTCTGAGGCACCCATAAGCTTTGGGCTGCGGACTTGTTCAAAAAGTAATAGATACTGTCGGACACCGTGTAGCCCTCAAGGCATATCTTGGCGGCGATAACCGCCGATTCTGCGGGCGTATCGTATATGGTGCCGTTTGAGATGGGGGTAAATTGAACGCCGAAGCGGGTATCAAAGATAACGTCGTAGACAGAATCGGGGAACTGCTCGTGACGCACACGGTTCAGGACTACGTTGCCGACGGCGATCTGCCCTATAAGGCTCTCTCCTCGGCTCTCGGCCGAGATGATTCGCGACAGCCAGTAAAGCACCTCGCCGTCGTATACGTTTTCGGCGCTCTCGGCGCGCTCACCCGTTTGCGTCAGGCTGACCACACCCTTTCCGTCGCGCACCTCCCACTGAACGGGAATTCCGTAGGCCTTGGCGACCGTTCGGATCGGAACGTAGAGAACGCCGTCCGAGATGAAGATTTTGCCGCCGCCATAGAAAATACGTTCGTTTACAATTAGGTAGGGAAGTCCCGCTTTTGCGGTGATGTCAAGTCCCGTGCTGTTGACGCGGGCGCTGCTTGTTTCCTCAGACCATATGAGAGTGAAGTCTCCCATGTATGCGCAGAACCGACGAAGCGGTACGTATGTGATGCCCCCTACGAGCCGTGGACCTCCGGTACCCCAGGCAGTCTCGTTACCGTCAAGAGTGACTGTGACGGGAATGTGGCTCTCATTTTCGGCTGATGCCGTGACGACAGCGGTGAACATAACCGCCACCGCCAAAATCAGCGTGTAGATCTTCTTTTTCATTTCGTAACACCTTTCTCTGCACCCGGGCGCAGCTTTTGTATGTATCGCTTTATTTTACCATGTACCGACGTGTCAATCAAGGAACAATATCTTCCTTGGAGAAATGCCCCTTTGGCGGGAAAAATTGGCTTCGGGGTGATTCTCGTCGGCAGGCGGCACAATTATTCAATTTTTCGGAGAATAATTCCCGAAAAGAGGAAAAACCGTGCGCGAAATATCGCTTTTCCCTTGCATTGCCGCTTTTATCCCCGACAAAAGCAATGATTTCCCGAGCAAAACGGACAGGAATTCTCACCCCTGCAATGACATTTATTACAGGCTTCGTCTGCTAAAATCAGTACACGTAAAAAAATTCCGACGGGAGCGTCGGAGAACGGAGCTTGAAATGAAGAAAATAAAAATCCCCTCTGTGGGAACTGTGCAAAATGAGTCCGCCACCGTGAGAGAGGTGCTGCTTGGCGGGGCTTCCCCGACGGTTGTGGCGAGAAACACGGCAGTGGGGGCACTTTACGCCCTGGCAGGATTTGTTCTTGGCAGAACGCCTCTTTTGTTTGATGCCTTTCCGATGGGGCTGTCCTTCCTTTGCGCCGCCGAGAAAAACGTTCTTTGGATATTGGTGGGTTTGGCGGCTTCTTCCTTTGCCGTCAGCGCCGAGAACACGGTCTTTTCGCCTCTCGCGTATATTGTGGCTTATGTTTTTGCCTATATTTTGCGGTTTGCGGCGTTGATTTTTGCCGAACGTCCCGAGGGGTTGAGCATAAGAGGATTTTTTTCGCGGAACAGACGGCAGACGCTTGAATTGCTCCTGCGGCACCGATACACGGAGAGCCTGAGCCTGCGAATGGCAAGCGCTTCCGTTTCTGCGCTGACCATCGGGATATATATGCTTCGCGCAGGGGATTACCGCTATTATGACCTTTTCGGCGCGTTGTTTATGATCCTTTCCGCACCCACCTTCGCGTTTCTTTATTCCGGCTTTTCCTTGGACGGAGAGGCGGAGGGAATCACCCGAATAATGCGTGGGATTTCCGCCGCAACTCTGCTGTTCTCCTGCATATACGCGCTTCGCGGTGCGAGCCTTCTTGGAATCTCCGTGTCCGCGTTTGCGGCTTTTTTCGCGGTAATTTACCTGTGCCGAAGAAAAGAAAAGCTTCCGCTTACCCTTCTTCTCTCTTTTGCCGCCGGTCTCGGGGTGTCCCCTGCAATGGCGCCCGCGTTTATGATGGCGGCGGCGGTGCTCTTTGCGGTCAGAGGCGGTATAAATACGTCAAATATCCTGCTCTCGGGAGGCGCGGGACTTCTTTGGGGAGGCTTTGCGGGGGGAGTAAGCGGCGTCACCCTGCTTTTGCCTGCGTTCATGACTGCCGCCTTGGCGGAGACCGCTGTTGACGCGCTTAAATCGGTCTTGGCGGTAAAGCGGGAGGAAAAAGCAGTTTCGCCTCCCGCCGTTGGGGCAAAAGAGCGTCTCGATCAGCTGTCGGACACCTTCATGGCGCTTTCTGAAAAGCTGGCGGAGCTGTCGCACGCCCGAAATCGTCCGTCACCCGTTGAAATACGCGGACTTTGCCTTGAATGCGCAAACAAGCTCTGCCGCGGGTGCGGCAAATACGACGAGTGTCATACCGAGAAGAGCTACAGAATCCTATCCGAGCGGATTGAGGAGATATGCGCTCTGTTGTTGCAAAAAGGCAGGGCGGAGACTGATGACATTCCGACCTATCTTGCCGACGGGTGCCGTCGGTGGGAACAGCTTGTGCATGATACCAACGCCGCCTATGCCTCTCTTTTACGAGAGGCGGTGATGCGGGACAAGATCGAGCTTTTCGCCCTTGATTATGAGGCGGTGTCGCGAATAATTGCGGAGGCGGCGCAGTCCGAGGAGGAGGCAAACACGAGAAATTTCTCTCTTGAGGAGGGATTGAACCGTTTTTCGAGAAAGAACGGGCTTGGCTTTGAGCGTATTGCCGTTTACGGCGAAAAAAAACCTCGCATTGAGATCGGACGAATAGGCAGGGTCGCGCAGGAAGCGAAGACCTCGGAGCTTCGGCGGCTTATGTGCGAGGCGTGCGGCTTTCCCGTGACCCGACCTGTATTCAATGTTTCGGGCACGGATATCTCAATGAGCTTTGAGGCGGCGGAGCAATTTTCGGCTCAGGTGGGAACCGCGTCGGAGGGGGCGGTAGACGGTGTGTGCGGTGACACGGTTTCCCATTTCAAATGCGGCAGGAGCATCTACACCCTCATCAGCGACGGAATGGGCTCCGGGGATTCCGCAAAGCTTGCATCGAGCATTTGCGGCGAGTTTCTGCAGAGAATGCTTGAGGGGAACAACCGCAAGGAGACCGCTGTCCGAATGCTGGGGACGGTCCTGCGGTCAAAGGGAGACGAGTGCTCGGCGACCCTTGACTTAGCAGAGCTGGACACGGTGACGGGGGAATTGTCCTTTCTCAAAAGCGGAGCGGCAACCTCCTTTGTTCGTCGAGAGGAAAGGCTGTTCAGCCTTTCTGCGAAAACCATGCCTGTGGGGATAATGCGAGGCTACGACGGGGAGGTGACGAAATTTACCGCCTGCGACGGAGACGTTGCCATTCTCGTCAGCGACGGCGTTTCGCCCGTTCCCGAGTGTTGCCCGTGGCTTATGGAAATGCTTGAATCGGGGGAGGAGTTTTACTCGGACCCTGCGGCTGCCTCCAAGGCTATCGTCGCCGAGGCTCGCCGCCGCGGGTCTGTGGACGACATTTCCGCGGCTGTGATAAAGATTTCAAAGGTCGTATAAAAAAGGGCGTGGCTTTCGGCCACGCCCTTGCGTTTTATTTGGTTCAGCTTACGCGGTTCAGAACGGGGAAGGTCTCGTAGGTCATGTTGATGGCTGTTATGCAGGCCTCTCTATAGGTCTCGATGGTTGATTCGATCTCCAGGCTGTTCTTTTTTGCGAGAGAAAGAAGAGCGGAAGAAAGATCGGCTGTCCAGCCGTAGGGGATAGATACCTCAATACCTCTGGAGTTTCGGATGAGAGTCAGAGATTCTCTCGATTCGTCCTGAGTCAGAGCCTTGAGTCCGACGTGGATGTCGTAATATCTTGGCAGGAGACTCTTGTAGCTTTCGTAGGTCAGATAGTCAGCGATGATACCCGTTCTTGAAAGCTCCATATTCGTCGTGGGAATGCAGAAGGACAGAACGTTGTTAAATACCGTTGACTCGTAGCTTTCCTGATATTCATCGTACTTCGCCTGGGGCAGAAGTCCAAAGGTTCCCTCCCACTCGCGGAGCATTGTAGCGCCCTTCAGCTCGGCAGACAGGAAAAGCGCACGGTCCTCAACGAAGACGTTATAATATCCGCCCTCGGTAAGGTCGCCGTCCTTACTGAAGAGTGTGATTCCGTTGTCGGGGCCCCACATATTGATGAGTATCTCCCAGGACTGCTTGAACTTGGAATCGGTAGCTGCTGTGAATTGGTATCTGCCGGTGTCATCTCTTGCAACGTACTCGGTGTTCATACCGTAAAGCATATAACGGATCTTATCTGCCTGGGTAACAACACCGTAGGTTGCCGCACCGTTTATATCATAAATAAAGGACTGGTCGCCGTTGAGGTTTGCCGCCTCAGCGCAGTACTGCTGAAGCATTTCGATGGTCCATTTGCCTTCCTGAACTGCCTGATAGGGGAATTCAAGCCCAAGCTCGGTCATCATGCCCTCGCTGAAATAGATTGCCCAAACGCCCTCGAACGCCATAAGGCTAAGATCGGAGGTAGCATAGAAAAGGCGATTTTCGATAACGTTTCTCTTGATCAGAGGCTGGTCCCACCAGATCTGGTCAATATTGATCTCTTCGACCTCCATCAGGTCTACGAACATATTTTCGGATACGAGGGGAGTGAGTTCCTGACAGCCGATATACATGGCGTCGTATACGTCCTCACCCGACTGAATGAGCGTCTGAGCGTATGCCGCAAGCTCTGTGTAGGGCTGTGTTTCTTCTGTGATGGTAATGTTGAACTTCTGCTCCGCCATAACGTTACGAAGAACGCAAGCCTCGTCAAGAACGTCACCGGTCGCTTCGGGCGCCAAGTAGATGTACATTGAGTAAACAGGCGCGGAATTGAGGAACTTGAATTCGTAGCCGCCGTAGTCGTATTCCGTATCCTCGTCCACCGTGTAGGACTCTGCCGTATCCTCGGGGTTGTAGGTTTCAAGGAAATCGGCGATCTTGTCTTTGGTTTCGACCTCGGTATCGTTTTTGTCGGTATCCTTTGAGTTGCCGTCCTTTGCACCGCAGGCCGTTATTCCGATCACCATCAAGGCTGCAAGCAGGAGAGCGAAAATTCTTTTGAACATAAGTTTTCCTCCGTTTTTTTTATTTTGGATTTAATTGTTTTCCAGAATATCTGCAATGCGGCGGCAGGCGGTGCCGTCACCGTAGGGATTTGACGCATGACTCATTTTGTCGTAGGATTCGGAATCCTCAAGAAGCTCCTTGAAGCTGTTGTATATAACCTCCTCGTCGGTGCCGACAAGACGAAGAGTGCCTGCCTTGATTCCCTCGGGGCGCTCGGTGGTGTCGCGCATAACGAGTACGGGCTTGCCCAGAGAAGGCGCCTCTTCCTGAATTCCGCCGCTGTCGGTGAGAATCATGTAGGAACGAGCGATAAAGTTGTGAAAGTCAAGAACGTCAAGAGGCTCGATGATGTGTATACGCTCGCACCCGCCAAGCTCCTGTGATGCCGCCTCGCGTACAAGCGGATTCATGTGTATGGGATAGATAGCCTTCACGTCGGGGTGCTCGTCGAGAATTCTGCGGATGGCGCGGAACATGTGGTGCATAGGCTCGCCCAGGTTCTCGCGGCGGTGCGCCGTGATGATTATAAGTCGGCTGTCGGATGCCCAATCAAGCTCGGGATGAGTGTAATCTTGACGGACGGTGGTTCTCAGCGCATCGATAGCGGTGTTGCCCGTGACGTATATAGTCTCGGGGCGCTTGCCCTCGCGGAGCAGATTGTCCTTTGACAGCTCCGTGGGAGCGAAATTGTATTTTGCGATTATTCCTACCGCCCGGCGGTTAAATTCCTCGGGGTAGGGGGAATAGATGTCGTAGGTGCGCAAGCCCGCCTCAACGTGTCCTACGGGAATCTGCATATAAAAGCAGGCGAGGGCTGTAACAAAGGTGGTGCTTGTGTCGCCGTGAACGAGCACGATGTCGGGCTGTTCTATCTCAAGCACGCACTTGATTCGGTCGAGAATGTTCGAGGTGATATCGAACAGGGTTTGGTTTGTGCGCATGATGGAAAGGTCGTAGTCGGGGGCCACCTCAAAGGCTTCGAGAACCTGCGAGAGCATCTCCCTGTGCTGACCTGTGACGCAGACGACGGTTTTGAGATTTTCTCTGGTTTTCAGCTCTTTTACGAGGGGACACATTTTTATAGCTTCCGGGCGTGTGCCGAAAACGAGCATTACAGTTTTCATCTTTTGCTCCACAAAGAGTTGAGTTATTTATATTCAATTATAACATGAGGCGATTTTTTTGTCAACAAATTTTAATTTGGAAAAATGACATTGCCCAAAATACATTTTTATCATTGCAAAAAATGAATAAAAACGCGCAAAAAAAGGCGGTTTTCAGCCTCTTTTACTCGATCTTGTCCGTTTATGGGAGAAAAAACGCGCATTTCGGAGGGGGTAAAACTTTTTGAGAAAAATATGCGAAAGTCACTTGACAAAAGGGTTTTTTCGTGGTATAATTACCGACGTTGAATAAAAACATACGCGCTTGTAGCTCAGTGGATAGAGTGCCCGGCTACGAACCGGTAGGTCGCAGGTTCGAATCCTGCCAGGCGCGCCATAAAAAAAGAATCACCGTCAGGTGGTTCTTTTTTTATCGTGTATCGACAGGTGAGAACCTGCGTAGAAGTTGCTAAGCTGAATTTCAGAGTTATATATGTCTGCGGCGCAACTTCGTGGGAAGATTTTTTCGAGCGAAGCGAAGAAAAAAGATTCCGGGTTCAGAATCCTGCCGCTTTCGTTTCGAGGTAATTCGTTCGTGCCGGTGCGGCAG
>CAZISP010000003.1:0-17665 GCA_964541955.1 uncultured Lachnospiraceae bacterium | reverse complement strand
GACCGCAGGTGGACAGCGAAATGTGGCGGTAGCCGATATTCAGCCCCTTTTCATCACCCACAAGGTGGAGAAATTTCACAACGTTGTCAAAATTATCCAGCGGCTCGCCGATACCCATCATAACGACACCGCCAATCCTCTCCCCCGTATCCCTCTCGGCTACGATTATCTGACCGAGAAGCTCGGAGGGGAGCAAGTCACGAACCTTGCCGCCGATGGTGGAGGCGCAGAATTTGCAACCCATTCGGCAGCCTACCTGCGATGAGATGCAGATGGTGTTTCCGTGATTATATTTCATTACAACCGACTCAACGCAGTTCCCGTCGTGAAGAGCCATGAGATATTTTGCCGTTCCGTCAAGTGCCGAGGTCAGCTTCTTCTCTACTTTTGGCAGAGGGTAGCAAGCAACCTCCGAGAGCGTTTCCTTGAGCTTTTTCGGGATATTGGTCATTTCATCGGGGGATATCCCACGGTGAAGCAGGGTAAATATCTGCTCCGCGCGGTATGCAGGCTCCCCAAGCTCCATGAGAAAGCCTTTAAGCTCCTCCCGGGTAAGGGACAGCAGGTCGGTCTTGTCATTTACCGAAATTCGGGTCATATGTAAACCTCTTTTGAGTAAAAATTACCTTTTTTGAAGCCTTGCGGCAAAAAATCCGTCGCAGTCAAGCCGGTCGGGCAGAAACGTGAACATTCCGTCCTTTGATCTGATATTGCCCACCGAAAAATCAAGGGGCACAAGCTCGGGGTGTCTCGAAAGAAGCTCGCGCACCACCGCCTCGTTCTCTCTTTTGAGGACCGTGCAGGTGGAATAGACCATAACACCGCCGCTTTTGAGATATTTTGCGGCAGTTTCGGCAATTGCGAGCTGAATCTCGGGCAGAGCCGCGCTGTCCGACAGCTTTTTGTAGCGTATCTCGGGCTTTTTGGCAATAACACCGTAGCCCGAGCAGGGCACGTCGCAGATAACGCGGTCCGCCATGCCGAAAAGTGCCTCGTCCCCCGACTTGCCGTCAAGGGCGGCGGTCTTTATGACGTCAATTCCAAGCCGCTCTGCGCTTTTTTCAATGAGAGACAGCTTATTTTCGTGCAGGTCGAACGCGTAAAGAGAGCCGCGGTTTTCCATTGATATAGCGGCACTAAAGCTCTTGCCGCCGGGACAGGCACAGCAGTCGATGACAGTCTCCCCCGCCACAGGGTCAAGTATGAGTGAGGTGAGCTGTGATGCCGTGTCCTGAACGTACCACAAGCCCTCGCCAAAGCCCGGAATGTCGCGGACAGACACCGTGTCCGAGAGACGAATGCCAAAGGGTGACAGCTCCGATGCCGTCGCCTCGATTCCCGCCTCGCCCAATTTTTCAAGCAGCTCGGGGCGGCTTATTTTCAGCGTGTTTACCCTTAAATCCAACCCGCGGGTGCGGCAAAGTCCCGAGAGTATATTCTCGATTCTGTCCTGCCCGTAATCCCGCAAAACAGCTTCGCAAAGCTCTGCGGGAACCGAATATTTCACCGATAGTCTCCCCGTCGGGTCGGCGGGCAGCTCATACTTCATCTCCGTGCGAAGAAAATTCCGCAAAAGCGCGTTGACAAAGCCCTTCGAGCGCTTTGAACATAGGTTCACAGCCTCGTTTATTGCCGCGTGAGCGGGTATTTTTTCAAGGCTCGTCAGCTGATAGAGCGCCATTCTGAGAATATTTCTTGTTGTCCGCTCTATTTTCGAGGGCGGTATGCTCGCCATGCTGTCGATGATATAGTCAAATTTTATTTTGTTTTCAACAGTTCCGTAAACCAGCGCCGTCACCAGAGCTTTGTCCGATGCCGTCAGGTCGTTGCGCCTGAGCGCCGTGTCAAGGGCGATATTTGAATACTGTCCTGCCCCCTCGATCCTTTCGATCACATCCAGGGCTATACGTCTGGCGTTTGCCTTATTTTCCATATTCAATCTCTGTGTCTGTTTACTATCAGCACAAGACGCAGGATCTGCGCCAGAGCCGATGCAAGTGCGGCAACGTAAGTCAAGGCCGCCGCCCGTAAAACCTTTCTCGCGCCGCCAAGCTCGTCGCCCGACAGCACGCGGCAGCTCTCAAGTGCATCCATGGCGCGTCGGCTGGCGTTGAACTCAACGGGGAGCGTCACGGCCTGGAAGAGCGCCGTCAGCGAAAAGAGGATAATGCCAAAGGTCGCCAAGGGGTAGTACGACAGAAGCAAGCCCACAAGGAAAATGGGGAATGCGAGAGTTGAGCCGATATTGGTCACGGGGATTATTGCGGCGCGGAGCTTCATGGGGCCGTAGCCTACCGCATACTGCACCGCGTGTCCCGCCTCGTGTGCGGCAATGCCGACAGACGCGATACTGCAACCCGAATAGACCTCACTCGACAGGCGAAGAACGTTTGCCTTGGGGTCAAAATGATCGGTCAGCTCACCTGCGATCTGCTCGATTGCCACGTGGCGAAGTCCGTTTGCGTCAAGTATGCGTCTCGCCGCGTCAAAGCCCGTCATTCGGCTTTGAGTTGAATATTTCTTGAATTTTTTATAGGTCGAATTTACGTTTGCCGATGCCCACATGGCAAATATCATGGCGGGTATCAGCACGATTATCGAAGTATCGAAATAAAAGGGAAACATATTTCTTTCCTTTCAACTTATTTGAGGATATCCCCCACAGAAATTTTTCTTCCGCGGATAAAGTCGGCGGCGTTCATTCTGCCCTTGCCCTCGGGAAGAACCGCAGAAAGAGCAACACCGCCCTCGCCGCAAGCGACCACTATCTCGCCGTCGACAGATATCACCTGCCCTGCCTCGCCCCAATTTCCGTCAGCGCTCACAAGACGGCTCTTTACTACCTTGAGCAGCTTGCCGTCGGGTGTGTGAGTAAAGGAAAGGGGAATTGGCGAAAGTCCGCGGATAAGGTTATGCACGCTCTGCGCGGATTTTGTGAAATCAATGAGGCAGTCCGACTTTTCAATCTTCTTGGCGTAAGTCATTTCAGCCTCGTTCTGCACCTCTCTTTGATGTGTGCCTGCGGCAATGTCCGCAATGACTTCAAGGAGCAGCTTTGCACCGCAGTCTGCCAGCTTGTCGTGAATATCCTCGAAATTGTCGTCCGGCTCAATCTTCACGGCTCGCTTTTTCAGCATATCCCCCGTGTCAAGCCCAACGTCCATATACATAATGGTAATACCCGTCTCACTTTCGCCGTCGATAATGGCGCGCTGCATGGGCGCGGCACCTCTGTATTTGGGCAAAAGGGAGCCGTGAACGTTGATACAGCCGCTCTCGGGATAATTTATGACGTTTTCGGGAAGAAGCTTTCCGTAAGCCGCCACAACTATCATATCGGGGTCGATTTCACAGAGAAGCGCGGCAAATTCGTCACCGCGGAGCGTTGCGGGCTGATATACGGGAAGCCCCTTTTCCTGCGCATAGACCTTTACGGGAGGAGGCGTGAGGGTATACCCTCTGCCCTTGGGCTTATCGGGCTGTGTTACAACGCCCACAACGTCTTCTCCCGCCTCGACCAGGGCTTTGAGGGAAGCCAGCGCAAAATCCGGCGTTCCCATGAATAAAATCTTCATTTATTATATTGCCTTTCGGATAGATAATTTATTCGTATCAATTATTGTCAAACAGTTCATCGGCCACGTCAACGTAGAGCTTGCCGTCAAGGTGGTCAAGCTCGTGACAGAATGCTCTGGCTGTAAGCTCACTGCCCGAGATCTCAAATTCCTCGCCGTGGCGGTTCAGCGCACGAACCGTAACGTGCATGGGGCGCGTTACGGTTCCGTACTTGCCGGGAACCGAAAGACAGCCTTCCGTGCCCGTCTGCTCGCCTGCACGGGCGATTATTTTAGGGTTGATCAGCTCGATGACGTTTCCGGGCTCGGTCTCCACCACAACGATGCGGCGCAACACGCCTACCTGGGGTGCCGCGAGACCTACTCCGTCCGCGTCGCGCATGGTCTCAACCATGTCGTCAAGGAGCCGAAGTATTCTGGGGGTTATCACGTCAACGGGACGGCAGTTCTTTCTCAGCGTCTCGTCACCGATTTTCACAATTTTAAGCTTTGCCATATTGTATTCCTTTTTACTTTATATAAGTTGCGTTTGTGGTCGCCGTCTCGCGGACGCTTTTTTCGGCAAAATTGCGGCAGGAATTAGCTTCATAGGAACGGATGTTGCCCTTGCCCTCGCCGTACATATACCCGTCGGGAAGAATTATCGTGCCTCTTACACCCTCGGGGAACTGAACGTCGATGTCAACCGAATTTTCATCAACGCGAGTCCACTTGACAGTCACCTTTCCTGCGGGAGCATCGTACTCGCCCTCGGCACTCTCAAGCCCCTTGATAAAGTGGGGTTTTACGATAATGCGGTTGGGGTCATTTTCATCGGGGTTTACGTTGATGCCCAGAACCGTGCGGATAAACCAATGATTGATGTCGCCAAAGAAATGGTGATTCAGCGACGCCATATCGTTCACCTTGGGCACAAACTTCTCGGGGAGAGAGGTCATACCAAGGTCGATAAGATATCCGTAAGAGGGGTACTCGTGTCTTGTAATAAGCCGGTAAGCAAGGTCCGCCTCGCCGATGGACGTGAGCACGTGGAAGAGAACTCTCGCACCAAGGAAGCCCATGCCGATAAGTCCCTTACCGCCGTCAAGCAGTTTTAAGAGCTCCTGACCTGCCACCTTCTTTTCGCTGTCATCGTAGATACCGTAGTAGATAGCCATTGCCTGGGACGTGACGGTATTGTCCGCAGTCCTCATGCGGCAGAAGTCGATAAGATGCTTTCTGATATCCGCGCGGAGCTCGGCGCCAAGAGAGGACACGTAAAGAGCCTCGTGACGTCTGTCAACAGCTTTGAACATCACCTCTGCCTTGCGGCACATATCGTAGACCATAAGCGTATCCGTAAACTTCAGGTCCGCCTTGTGGGCATGGCAGTTAACAGTTCCAAAGGGAGACCAGTCACCAAGTCCGTAGCTGATAAGTCCGTCGGCGTTGCGCTTGCCGGAAATATAATTGAGATAGCGGAGCATGGTGTGTCCGCACTCGCGTATGGCAGTGGTATCGCCCGTGTAGACGTAGTCAAAATAGGGCAGATTGAACACAACGCTGTCCCATGCGGGGCCGCTGCCCCATTCGTAGCCCCATCCGGCGGTAGGAACGATACCGGGAATCCTGCCCTCGGTGTTCTGCGCCTTTGCGATATGGCGAAGCCACTCGCGCCACGTGTTTTCGATAGTCAGCGTCATCACCATATGCTCTGCCGACATCGAAGCGTCACCCGTCCAGCCGTTCTTTTCACGGTGAGGGCAGTCGGTAGGGAAATAATGGATATTTGAAACGTCGGAATTGAGCGCCATTCTGAACAACGTATTCGCCGTCTCGTCCGAGCAAAAGAATTTTGCGCGGGTGTCAATGTCCGAATACGCCTGAAGCATGGTAACGGCATCAAGTGTTGCCTGCTGGTCGGTGAGACCGCTGACGTGCAGATATCTGAAGCCGTGGTAGACAAACATGGGAATGAAGATTTCCTCTTCCTTGCCCCGGCAGACATAAATATCGCGCTGGGAATAACCCTCGGGGTAAAATCCGATGTTGGAATAGTCTGCCTTACCCTCATCGCTGAGCTTTTCAGCCGCCTGGAGAGAAATCTTCTGACCGGGTTTCGCATTTTTTACAACAAGACGGAAAACGCCCGCGGTGTTGATGCCAAAATCGTAGATATATCCGTTTTCTCTGTCAATATCCTGCTCGGGTGCGGGTCTGTCGTTCTTTTTAATGTTCTCGTAGAGCGCAAGTCCACCACGTTTAAGTGAAACGGCGGGAATCTCCCGCTTTACAGCAATAGGTTCAGCCTCGCAGAGCTTCGCCACGCCGCGGGGTATCTCGGCGCGCAGAGGCGCGTTCCAATTCGAGTCGTCAAAGCCTGCCTCGCACCAGCCGTCCATCTCAAGGCGCGCATCATAGTGAACGCCCAGACGGTGGTTGTCAAATGTGATAGGCGAGGGTGCCCACTTCATAGCCGTAGCGTCAAACTCTACCGTTTCTTCACCCGTCTTTGCCTCAAACGCCAACGCAAGCTTGGGAGAGGAGGCATAGGGTGCCCGGTCGAACAGCCAGGTCTCGGTCATGGGGTTCTGCATACCGTTGCCAAGCACAACGCCGACAACGTTCTCGCCCTCATTTAGTTTATCGGCAAGGTCGTATTTATCAAAGACCGTGTAATGGTCGGGGTTTGAGATATAGGGTGCCAAAAGCCCCTTGGTGATCTTCTCACCGTTGACGAAAAGGTCGTAGAAGCCAAGACCGCAGATAAGTATCTCCGCGCTGTCGGGCTTTGCGGCAAGATTGAAGCTATGACGGAACGCGGGAGCGCTGACGTGCTTATAATATTCGGATTTTTCTCGCGTTGCGCAAACGAAGATTCTTGGAAAATTCATTTTCTGTCCTCCTAAAATCAAAGGCTGGTCGGGTTGAAATCAAGTGATATTTGCGTTTTTGCACCCGTGCGGCGATCCACCGCAAATTTTTGAAGTAAAGCGTCAAAGAGTGCTCTCGTATCGGCGTTGAGCTTGCATTTGATGACAAACCTCATTCGGCATCTGCCCTCCGCACGGTAAACGGGAGCCTCAAAGGGACCGAAAACCACCGTTGGCACCTGCTCGAATTTGCCTCCTTTTTTTGTAAGCTTCAAATATTCCTGTCGGACAGCGGCGGCGGCGCTCATCATCTCCCTCTCGTCCGCGGAGCTGACCGTGATCAGCGCAATGTCACAGAACGGCGGGAATTTAAGCTGCTGTCTCAGCCTTATCTCTCTTGCGTAGAAGGTCTCGTAGTCCTGGGCGCAGGCGAGCTTTATGATATCGCTGTCGGGGTTGTTGGTCTGAATGACCGCAAGACCGCCGCCACCGCTCCTGCCCGCTCTGCCAATGACCTGGGTAAGCATCGAAAAGGTCCTCTCCCCCGCTCTGTAATCGTCAAGATAGAGTGAGGAATCAGCCAGCAGAACGCCCACCAGCTTTACAGCGGGAAAATCGTGCCCCTTTGTGACCATCTGGGTGCCAAGCAAAATATCCGCTTCGCGCCGACGGAAGGAGCCGAGAATCTTATCGTATGAGAACTTATTTGACGTTGTGTCCGTATCCATTCTCAGCACTCTCGCACCGGGAACGGTGTCGGAGAGCTCCTGTTCCACGCGCTGGGTGCCGTACCCCATTCTCACCAGCTTGTCGGATGAGCAGTCGGGGCACACTTTCGGCAGGGAAATCTTCTTTCCGCAGATGTGGCACATGAGAAAGCCGTTTTGGTAAGTGCTGTCGCTTGTGTGATAGGTCATGGAGACGCTGCAGGAGCTGCACCGAATGGCATTGCCGCAGCCGCGGCAGCTCACAAAATTATTGTAGCCCCGACGGTTGAGGAAAAGCACCGATTGGTTGCCCTCTTTCTGCACACGGTTAAGCTCTGCGGCAAGCTCCCCGCCCAGGGGCGAGACGTTGCCGCTCTGCGGCTCGTCTCTCATGTCGCAAACCTTAACCTGCGGCAGCTCCGCGCCGCCGAAGCGATTTTTCAGCTTTAACAGCGTATACGCACCGCTCATTGCCTTGTGGTAGCTCTCAAGTGACGGCGTTGCCGACGCCATGAGAAGCAAAGCGCCCTCGGTGGCACAGCGGAAGCGCGCCACGTCACGTGCGTGATACTTGGGATTCTGATCGGATTTGTAGGTTGTCTCCTGCTCCTCGTCCATAATGATAAGTCCGAGGTTTTGTACAGGGGAAAAGACCGCAGAGCGTGTTCCGATAACAACTCTCGCGTCTCCCTTTGAAATTCTTGTGTAAGCGTCAAGCCGCTCACCGGCGGAAAGCCCCGAATGAACGACAGCCACCGTCTGACCGTATCTGTGGCAGAAAATGCCGATAGTCTGAGGTGTCAGAGAAATTTCGGGCAAAAGAAGGATAACGCTTCGACCGCGGTCGAGAACGCTGTCCATCAAGTCTGTCATGACCACCGTCTTGCCGCTTCCCGTCACTCCGTGAAGCAGAGCGGCGCAGGGCTTGCCGTCTCCCGCCATTCCTTTCAGCGTCTCCGAGACCTGTCTCTGCTCGTCGTTGAGCTTTATCTCGGTTCGCTCTCCCGCCGACACGGTTTCGTAGGGATTGCGATATTTCTCGGTCTTCGAGCAACGAATGACGCCCTTTTCCTCAAGGGTCTTCAGAACCGCGCCCGTTGCCCCCGTTTCGGATCGGATAAGAGAGGCTTCGGCGTTTGGCGTCAGCCGCAGAAATTCAATGACCGCCCTCTGATATACCGAGCGAATTTTCGATTCGTCGAACCACTGCTCGCCTAAAGTATAGGTCTTCTCGTACTGCTGCTTTGACTGATCCTTGAGGCGCATCTCGCGAAAAATCTTCTTACCCTTTATCAGCTTGTCGATCTCGCTTTTGTACGCCGCGCCGAAAACGCTTTTCAGTCTCGTCTCGGACACAAAGCCGTGCTCTCGAATGAAAGCAAAGACCTCTGAGGTCATCTTGCTCGCCCTGGGCGAGAGCTGTGCGTCGTCCGCCGCTCTGTATTGCTCCTCAAGGGAGGCAAACGCCGCCGACGGTATCATTGAGTGGATAACGTCGCCCAGCGTACAAAGGCAATGCTCTTTTACGTAAAGCGCCAGCTTCAAAAGCTCGGGCGTAAGACAAAGCTCGGGGGAGCAGCCCGAGGAAACGGGCTTTACCAATCTCGGCTCGCACTCACACTTGCCCGACATTTCGGTTATAATTGCTATTCTTTTTCTGTTTCCCCCGCCGAAGGGCACAACGACAAAGCCTCCCACCTTTACCGAGGGAAGCATCTCGATGGGCACGAAATAATCGTAAGCCCTGTCGGCGCCATACGGCGCGTCGAGTATATAGACCTTTGCGTAATTTTCTGCGTTCATGTCGTCCTTTCGGGGGAGAGAGGAGAATAAATTACTCCTCTTCCTCTACTTCCTCTGCCTCGTCCTCAGCAATTTCCTCCGCGGGCAGCTCATCGTCATCGTCGCCAAAGAACACGGGAGCGTTTCTTCTCGCCTCTTCCTCGAGACGTCTCTGCTCTGCCTCGGCAGCGCGCTGAGCTCTCTTGATCTCAGCCTCCTCGGGGCTGAGGATAGCGAACTCGCCCGTGTGCATACGCTTGATGGCGCACTTAACGGCCTTCTCGTCTCTGTATTCCTTTGTCACCATGTTCTGGATAGCCTTGTCGGACTCCTTGTTTGCCGCAGCCATCTTCTCTGCCGCTTCTCTTTCACGTACGTACTCGTCCGTGATCATGCGTGCGCATTTTGCGGTGGCAATGGCAAGCTCGTAGCGATTGATTTTGTCCTTTGTAAGATCCTGAATCGTAGGGTAAATCATAGTTAAATCTCCTTCAAAATGTTTATGTGTAATTTATTATCAATCTGTTTTCGGCGGGCGATGTCTTACTCGCCCAAAAAGGTTTTCTCGGCATCGGGGTTCCGACGGCGGCTCAAGTGCTCGGCGTGGATTATGGAAATTATATCCTCCGCGCATTTCTCCGACTCTCCGTCTCTGTTGTAGACCACGTAGTCATAAAGCCCCAGCTGCTTTATCTCCTCCCTCGCCTTTGCAAGGCGAGCAAGTATCTTGTCCTCGGGCTCGGTGCCGCGACCGCGCAATCTCTTTTCCTGTTCCGCGTGAGAGGGTGGCAAGAGCATTATCAGCACCGCCTCGGGGCAGAGCCTCTTTACGTTGCCCGCACCCTCCACCTCAATTTCAAGAATGAGGTTTCTTCCCGATTCCAGCACCTCCTCGGCTTCCTTTTTGGGGGTGCCGTAGAAGTTGCCGCAATACTCGGTGTATTCAAGAATACCGCCCTGCTCTATGCGAGCCTTGAAATCGTCAACCGTGATAAAATGGTAGTTCACACCGTCCACCTCACCGGGTCTGGGTGCTCTTGTGGTGGCGGACACGGAATACGCAATGTCCTTTTCCTTTTCCATCAGGGTCTTTATCACCGTTCCCTTGCCGCTGCCGGCAGGCCCGCTGATAACGAGCAAAAGTCCGCGCTTCATGCCTCGTCCTCCTCATCCTCATCGTCGGCGGAATCATTTTCGAGACGGTTTGCAATGGTCTCTGCCTGAATTGCCGAGAGGATAACAAGGTCGCTGTCGGTAACGATAACGGCGCGAGTGCGTCTGCCGCAGGTGACGTCAATAACTCTGCCCGCGTCCTTTGAATCCTGGATCAGTCGCTTGATGGGCGCCGAATCGGATGCGGCGAGTGCCACAACTCTGTCGGCGGCTACCATGTTTCCGAAGCCTATGTTAATGAATTTCATGTCCTCTCGCCCCCGTTATTCCAGATTCTGTATCTGTTCTCTTATCTTTTCAAATTCGTTCTTCACGTTCACGACGATGTGAGCTATCTCCGCGCTGTTGCACTTGGAGCCGATGGTATTTACCTCGCGGTTCATTTCCTGAAGCAGAAAATCAAGGCGTCTGCCCGCAGGCTCCTTTGACGCGGCGATCTCGTAGAAGGCGTCGAAGTGAGCGCCCAGGCGCACAATCTCCTCGTCGATTGCCACCTTGTCCGCAAAGATAGCGCACTCGGTGAGAATCCTGCTCTCGTCCGCCGTCACTCTGTTGTCGGCAAGAACTTTACGCAATTTCTCCTCAAGCTTCGACTGATAAGAGGTAATGTCGCTCTTTGAACGGCGGTCAACCTCACCAATCATCTCGCGTATCGCTTCAATCTTCTCGGCAATATCCGCTCTGAGCTTTTCACCCTCCCGCTCTCTTGCCTCAAAGAATATGTCAAGCGCACCGTCAAGGGCGGTCTTTACCGTCTGCCAATCCTTTTCCTCGTCCTCCTCGGGCTTCTTCACCGTCAGAACGTCGGGCATGCGGGCAATGCTCATAACGCTGATATCGTCGCGCACTCCCAGCTCGTCCCTCAAGTCGGTCAGAGCCGCCAGGTATCCCTTTGCCAGCCCCATGTCGCAGCTTATCTCGGCGCCCGCGCTCTCAAGCGTCTCAACACCGATGTAAACATCGACCTTTCCTCTTGAAATTCCTCTGTCGCGCAGATATGTCTTCACCCGCTCCTCAAGGAAGGAAAAGACCCGCGAAATTTTAACCGTGCAGTCAAGAAATCGGCTGTTTACGCTTTTTATCTCGACAGTGATATCCTTGCCGTCAAGCGCTCCCTTGTAGCGCCCGAACGCAGTCATGCTTCTCATTTTTGCCGTGTCCCCCAATAATAATTATAGATATACATAATATATGATACCTCATTTTTGCCTCTTTGTCAACTTTCAGAGCACATTTTCATGTAAAAATCACATAACGTACGCAAAATTTTCATTCCGAATTGTTAAAATAAATGACAAGGTCTTGAAAAAAAAGAAAAAGTGTGCTAAAATACGATGTATATGTCTAAAATTGGGTAATATTGCCCGAGGAGATCGGAGGCGGAGATGGAAGTCAAGAGATTTACAAAAAACGACAGCGGCTTTATCTGCGCGGGCTGTGGGAAAGAGGTCAAGAGTCTTGGCTACTCCTCCCGGAATCACTGCCCCTTCTGCCTTTGCTCCCTTCACGTTGACGTAAACCCCGGAGACAGAGCGAACGAATGCGGCGGACTCATGGAGCCCTTGCGCGTAGAGCCCGACCCCAAAAAAGGGTACGTTATCGTCCATAAATGCACAAGGTGCGGTGAGATCAAGCGAAACCGAGCCGCAAACGAGGCAAAAGATCAACCCGACGACATAAAACTCCTGATAAAGCTCACCGCAGGCAGATAAAGAGCGAAAGAGCAAAACGGAAAAGGAAAGGATACCATATGATTAAGATTGAACATTTGGTAAAAAGCTTCGGAAACTTCACGGCTGTTGACGATATCAGCTTTGAGGTGGAAGCAGGCGAGATAGTAGGCTTTCTCGGTCCAAACGGTGCCGGAAAGAGCACTACCATGAATATGCTGACGGGATACCTGTCATCAACCGCCGGGAATATCACCATCGACGGCATCGATATTCTGGCAAATCCGCTGGAAGCAAAGAAAAAGATCGGCTATCTCCCCGAGCAGCCGCCCCTTTATTTTGACATGACGGTCAAGGAATACCTTGACTTTGCGTACGACCTCAAGGGCTGCCGTCTCGACCGCAAAAAGCACATCGAGGAGATCTGCGACGTTGTAAAAATAAAGGATGTGTACCACAAGCTCATCGGTCACCTCTCAAAGGGCTACAAGCAGAGAGTCGGCATAGCGCAGGTACTTATCGGCAACCCCAAGGTCATTATCTTCGACGAGCCGACCATCGGTCTTGACCCAAAGCAAATAATCGAGATACGAAACCTTATAAGAAATCTGGGGAAGGACCACACGGTCATTCTCAGCACCCACATTCTCCAGGAGGTTCAGGCCGTCTGCGACAGAATCGTCATCATCAACAAGGGACAGATCGTGGCGGACGAAAAAACCGAGAACATAACCCGTGCGGTCGAGACGAACAGACGCTTCAACGCAAAGATCTGCGGTCCTCAGCGCGAGGTTCTTGCAATGCTGAAGGAGAAGCCCGGTATCGTTTACGCCGAGCCCTTGGCAGAGCGCGACGGCGATGCTTTCACTTATATGATCGAAAGCGACGTTGGCGTTGATATCCGCAAAACTCTTTTCTATACGCTCGCCGAGCGCGGCTGGCCTCTTATCGGTCTGGAATCCCTCGGCATGAGCCTGGAGGATATCTTTATCAACATCGTTGACGCGGGCGACAAGAAAAAAACCGAAAAACCCTCCCGCTCCCGCCGAGGTCGAGGCAACGACGCCGAGCGCGACATTGCGGCGAAGATAATGGAAAAGACGGCAGAAGCAAAAAAATCCGCATCAAAGAGCATTTTTGACTCGCGGGACAACGGCTGATCCGAAAACCTCAAAAGAAAGGAGAGCGGCACTGCCGCCAAAATATAAATGCTCGCCATATACTTAAAGGAATTGCGTTCATATTTCATAAACGCCATCGGATATGTCTACATCGGAATCTTCCTTGCCATATCCGCACTGCTTTTCTGCTATACGACGCTTATCTCAAGCTCGTACAGCACCGCCAACTACTTCAGTATGATGATACTTGTGTTGGTCGTACTTATCCCCCTGCTTACAATGAAGCTCTTTGCGGAGGAAAAAAAGCTCCGCACCGAGCAAATGCTGCTGACGGCTCCCGTTTCCATCACGGGAATGGTGCTGGGCAAGTATTTTGCCGCATTCACCATGTATGCCGCTTCCCTCCTTGCATCCTGCATCAATTTCATTCCCCTCTACGCAGTTGCGATTATGGAGAGAAATGAGGCGGGTCAGCAGGCAAGCTATATCCACATCGGCCCCTCAGGCGCACAGATAATCGGCTCGCTCGTGGGAATTTTGTGCATCGGCGCCGTGTTCATCGCCGTCGGTATGTTTATCTCCACTCTGACGGAAAACCAGCTGGCGGCGGCGGTTATCACCATCGCGGCACTGGTTGCAATGCTGGCTCCCGCCTCGATCAACAACGAGACTATCATCTCAAGCTATGCCGTTCGCTTCGTTATCGACTGGGTGAACGTTCTCAGCCGCTTTGCCAATTTCAGCGCGGGAATGTTCGATTTTTCCGCCATCCTCTACTACGTTTCCCTGTGCAGCGTGTTTGTCTTTGCCACCGTTCGCGTGTATGACAAGAGACGCTGGGGCTAAAGGAGGTAAAGCATGACAAAGTATACTCAAAACAGAAAGCTGCGCTACGGAGGGATCTCCATAGCTCTCACAGCCGCATTTATTGCTTTTCTCATCGTTTCAAACGTCGTATTCTCGGCGTTTGCCACGAAATTCCGTTGGTATATCGACATGACCCCCGAGGAGCTCTATACGGTCTCCGACGAGTGCATCGAGCTTCTGCAGGACGTGGACAAAGAGGTGCGTATCCTATTTTGCTCCGATCCCGATACCCTCAATGACACAAACACCTCCCGCCTCGTTTATAACACCGCCCTTCAGCTTCAGAACAGGCTTGATTACGTGACGGTGGAGACGGTGAACATTATCAACAACAAGTCGGCTGTCAGTAAGTACATGACTACAGCCACCACCAGTATCAAGACCACCGACGTTATCATCGAGAGCGGAAGTGAGTTCAGACAGCTCTCTCTTGAATCCTTCTACACCTTCAACAGCTCAAACGAGGTCTGGGCGTACAACGCGGAGGCAAAATACGCCTCCACCATCATCGCCGTGACCCGTGCGGAATCCCCCGTTTGCGCGGTGCTTACCAACCACGGCGAGGCGGTTTCCGACATCTATCTTCTTGAGCTTATAACCAATGCGGGCTACGAATATCAGCTCATTGACCTTTCAAAGGACGAAATCCCCGAGGACTGCCGACTGATGGTATGCTACAACCCCACATCCGACTTCCTCACAAAGAACGACGCGGGCTCGGATATCTCCGAGATAGACAAGCTTGAAGAGTTCCTTGACGGCGTGAACGCATTTATGCTCTTCGTCTCCCCCAGCACGCCCGTTCTCCCCAATCTTGAAGAATATCTCTACGAATGGGGCGTTGAGTTCGGCAGATACGCAGACGAAAACAACCGTCTCCAGAGCGGCATCGTAAAGGACCCCGAGAACTCGATCGATTACGCCAGCTATAACGTGGTTGCCGAATACGTAACGGGCGACGGAACTCTCGGACAGCAGGTAAACCAGGATCTGACAAACGCCGGAACAGCCCCCAAGATCATCTTCCCCGATGCAATGCCCTTGAAGCACTCCGACTGCTATGATTCCACCGGCTACTATTCCTCAAACGGCATCACAAGACAGATAAACGACATCTTCGTTACAAGCGCAGACGCCTACGTTGAGGCAAATCAGCAGACCGTTCAGAAAGCTGACAAATATAACAAAATCCCCCTGCTCACCATCACAACACAGGGCAGACAGGTGGATAACTCCACCACCACCGAATATTCCTATGTTATGGTCAGCGGCTCTACCGACTTTGCCGCGGGACAGCAGCTTGTATCAAACGTATACGGCAACAGCGAATCTCTTTACTCCATGATGAGAATCATGCAAAAGGAGGTCGTATATCTGGACATGGGCAGAAAGCCCTTTGCAACGGTTGACATAGAAAGCCTGACCGCATCGGACGCAAAGAAGACTACCGCGCTCCTTGCCGTGATTCCCGCCCTCGTGGTATTCACAACGGGTACTATCGTAATTTACGTGAGGAGAAAGCGTTCATGAAAAAACAACTTATTGCTACGGTTGTTTTGTTCACCGTTTCCCTTGTGATGACCATAGCCTATTTCGTTGTCATAAAACCCTTTACCACAGTAGAAACAACCGAAGAAAACAAGCTTGAAACAGTCGTGCCCGAGGACGGCGAGGGTCTGGGCATGGCGGCAACCAAGGTCACAGTCTACGACGGTCTCGTAAACAACGACGTTGTGTCTATCCGAGTTGAAAATGAATACGGAACCTACGAGATGTCAAGAACCGAGGACTGGTCCCCTCAAATAACGGGCTTTGAGGGCATTGCAGTTCACGAAGAAAACATAGTCTCCCTCATGACAAGCTGCACCTATCCCCTTGCCATCACGAGAGTTGACGCAGTGGAAGGCGAGGACTACGGCTTTGAGGAAAAGACCCTTGAGGACGGAACGACAAAAAAACCCGCAAAATTCACAATGAAGACCCGTCACCTGACGGACGACGGCAGCTACGAATACCGCATATACGAATGCCTCATCGGCGACAAGATCGTAACGGGCAACGGCTATTATTTCAAATATCTGGGACGTCCCGGCTCCGTTTACGTGCTTGATACGTCCGTTGAAACGACCCTTCTCGCTCCCGTTGAAGCCCTTGTATTCCCCATGGTTATCACCCCCATGACCCAGAACGATTATTTCATGGTACACGACCTGGTGCTCATGAAGGGTACTGACATGATCTTCCATATCGACTACGTGGAGCTGTCGGACAGAGAAAACACCGAATATGACACAAAGACCTACGAGATGATCTATCCCGCAGGACTTATCCCCTCCTCCACCGCAATATCGAAGGCCATGGGCGCTCTTTACACGGCGGAAAACGACGGCTACATGGAGGTGGTTGCCCTTGGCATCACCGACGAGAAGCTGGCGCAGTTCAACATCAACCCGGACAACTGCTATTCACTCAGCTTCAAGTATCAGGGCTATGAAAACTTTATCGTTATCAGCCCTCCCAACGACGACGGCTCTTGCTACGTTGCGTCCTCCATGTTCAATCAGATAAACAAAATAACCTCGGACGTTATGTTCTTCATTACCTGGGATCTCTTTGATTGGGTTGAAACGCCCATGTTCCAGATGAAGATAAACTACGTTCAGGAGGTCTCCGTCAGAAGCGGAGATTACAGCGCCACCTTTGACCTGCGCGGTGATGACAGCGAGCTTGTAGTCACCGACAGAGACACGGGCAACGTACTCTCCACGGCAGAATTCCGCAATTACTACTGGAATATGCTTGTTACCTCCTACGAGGGTAACTGCAACCTCACCAAGGAGGAGATGGAAAGATTCCGTTCTCTTGACGACAGCGAGGCTCAGCTGGTGCTGACGGTTGTGACCGAATCGGGCAGAGAGCTGGTCTACCGCTTCTACCAATACTCCGAGCGACGATCCTACGTTACGCTCAACGGCGTGGGCGAGTTCTTCGTTCTGCGCACAATGCCCGACAAGCTTGTAGCCGATGCAAAGCTACTTCAGGCCGGTGAGGCAATTTTCGCATCGGGCAAATAAAATCTCATAACTTTATTCAAAAAACCAAAAACAGCGGCGCAAAACCGCTGTTTTTGGTATAAAAAGCTCTTGCGGGGAGCAAATCAGAGCAAGCACGAATTTTCCCACGCAAAAAGAGCATAATATGAAAGGAACGCGACTATGCACAACGAGCTGACAGCAGTTGATATAAAGAAAATGCAGGAGGAGATCGACTACAGAGCCACCGAGCTGCGCCCTAAGCTTCTTGCCGAGGTAAAACGCACCCGCGAGTACGGAGATCTCAGCGAAAACGCAGAATACAAGGAGGCAAAGCGGGAAAAGAACCGCAACGAAAGCCGTATCCGTTACCTGAAAAGCATGATAGCCACCGCAAGGGTGGTCGAGGCAGGGGGCGAGGACGGCACAATCGGTCTTTTCGACTTTGCAGAGATTTATTACGAAATGAACGGTCAGACAAAGAAAATTCAAATCGTCACCACCCTCCGACAGGACGCGACAAAGGGATTTATCAGCAAAGAATCCCCCTTGGGCAAGGCCCTGCTTGGCAAAAAGGCAGGCGACAGGGTGAATGTCACCGTCTCTCCCGAACGTAGCTTTACCGTGGTGGTAAAATCGGTGGAGCGCGGCGAGGACAACGAGGATCTGCCCATCAGCAGCTATTAACCTTTTTTCCCGTTTTTCGCAAAAAGTCATTTTTTTCTTGCAAAAAAGTTAAGATATGGTAAACATTTTTTTCAAAAGCACGATTGTTGTTGACATTTCAACAAGTTTGCGTTATAATTACATAGGCTATTGAGCGGATATCTGTTCAAAGCCCAAAAACGGCGTGACGGCGACCGACGGACACACCTCAAAGTTTATT
>CAZISP010000002.1:0-18050 GCA_964541955.1 uncultured Lachnospiraceae bacterium | reverse complement strand
ATACTTTTCATGAGCATGGACCGCCGCCTCGCCATCTTCCTCTCGGACGAGAGCGCAAGGCTGGGCAGCGACGTGGTCGAGCTCTCTCACGAGCAGATCGCCCGATATATAGGCTCTGCCCGTGAGGTTGTGTCGAGAATGCTCAAATATTTCGCTTCCGAGGGAATAGTCGAGCTATCCCGCAGAGGCGTGAAGATAACCGACCGCAAAAAGCTCCGCTCACTTGCCCTGGAGCATGCTTAAAATGTCGCTCTTGGGGCGTGCGCCAACGCTTTGCGCCACTATCTTGCCGTCTTTCATGACGACCAGCAAAGGAATGCTCGTAACGCCGAACTGCTGAGCCAGCTCACCCTCGTCGTCAACGTTTATCTTGCCAACGGCGTATTCGGGGTGCTCGGCGGCAATCTCCTCAACGATGGGTGCCACCATGCGGCAAGGACCGCACCAGTCTGCATAGAAATCAAGCAGGACAGTCTTGCCGCCCTGAGCAAGCTCGGAAAAATTATTCTTATTTACGTGGATTACTGACATAATAATCTCCCTTCCGCCGCCACGTGGCGGCATAAATAACATTGAGAAACACTTGGCACCGCTTTGGCGGCAAAATGGGGTTGGGTCCCATTTTGCAAGTGTTTCATGCGTGAAATAGCTAAACCTTAGGCTTGTAGCTGCTTTGTTTCACGCTATTAACCTCATTTCTTTGTTTGTACCCTTATTTTACCCTTTTTTTTCGGATTTTTCCGTGATAAAGTCACAATTTGAGGGGCTGCAAAGAAAAAATTTCCCAAAGAACTGTAACAAACGCGAAAAAATCCCGACCTTATTTATGAAAGGCCTTTGAAAACACCAAAAAAGGAGGTGCGACAGAAGAATGATGGACGATGAAAAAATTCTGGATATGTTTTTTGCCCGCTCGGAGCAGGCAATCGGAGAGATCGAGCAAAAATACGGAAAATACTGCTTTAGTGTTTCCTTTAGGATTCTTGAAAACCGCGAGGACTGCGAGGAGTGTGTCAACGACACCTGGCTCTCCGCCTGGAACAGCATACCGCCCAAAAAGCCCGACTGTCTGAAAGGCTTTCTTGGCAGGATATGCCGCAACATTTCGCTTGATCGGCTCGATTTTCTGAAAGCGGATAAGCGAAACCGCAGCGTCACCGAAGCCTTTGAGGAGCTTGAAATATTCCTCTCGGATAAGGAAGACAACATTCCCGACGAGCTTCACATGAGAGAAACGGTGAACAGCTTTCTCGAATCTCTCGACCGAAAAACGAGAATTATTTTCATGCGCCGCTATTGGTATTTCTGCTCAAACGCCGAGATCGCCGAAAGCATGGGAATAAACGAGGGAAGCGTCCGCGTTATTCTCCACCGCACCAAGCTGAAAATGAAGAGTTTCTTTGAGAAGGAGGGTATATCCATATGAAGAAAAAACTCGATATTTTGCGACACGCAGACGATAAATATATTGAAGAAGCGGATCCCGCGCGTTATGCGCGTCCAAAACGCCGCATAACGGTACTGATTGCGGCAGTTCTCACGTTGTCATTGCTTATTGGCGTCATGTCAATCTTCCTGCTTCCCGCAAATGTGAAAAAAGACGACGAATATACCAGACCACAGGGCTATCTTGCGCTTCAGAGCGGAATAACGGACTATCTTGAAAGTCACGGAAGCTACGCCAGAAAACAGCAGATAAACCGTGAAAGCTTCTGGGATAAAGTAATCTCCCTTTTTAGCGGCGGTGTCAAAGGCCAGAATCAGGACGATGTCATGAACGGCGCCGAGGCGATGGACGGTGATATAGAAGAGGCAACCGATTATGATTATCTTGACACTTATCTGCCCGAGGCAGGTGATTATACGTACGGCGATGGCAACAGCTCCGTTGAGGTAACCGACAACCAGGTTGAGGGCGTTGCCGAGGGCGATCGCTTCAAGAGAAGCAACACCCACATCTTCTACCTTGACGTCAACAGCGTGCTCAAGGTCTACACCATTGAGGGGCTTGATTCAAAGGAGATCAACTCTCTCCACGTAGCGGCAAACATCGAGGAGGAATGCTCTCTTACAGAAAGGATCCGCAACGTGACCGTAAGAGAAATGTTCCTTTCCTCCGATGCGAAAACTTTGACCATTATCGCTGTTTTCAATTCCGCCGATGACGGCACGGTTTACACGAGCGTTGTAAATTATGACGTTTCTGCGCCCGAAAGCATCAAGAGAAGTGCAAGCTTTGTAATGTCGGGCGACTACCTCAGTGCTCGCTTTATCGACGGCAAGCTGCTTGTCATGAGCAGCCAGACCATCAAGGAAGAAGCGCTTTACAAGAACGACAAGGTCGATTTTTCAAACGAGGAGACCTATCTCCCCCGTATTTCCGACGTGGACGGCGACCTTGAGATCGTTTCCGAGGACGATATCATTATCCCCGAGGAGACCTCACGGCTCTGCTACACAAACGTAACGGTTCGCGACAGCGTAACGCTTGAGAGCCTTGGCGACAAATCTCTGTTCTCCCACAGCACCGACGCATACGTTACACGTGACCGCATCTATCTGACCAGCATCTGGGCAAGAATGACCGAAAAGAGCAGTTCAACAATTCGCGATGCCATGACCGACATCACCTGCCTGAAAATAGGCGACGGTGAGCTGACAGAAGAGGGTGTTGTGACCGTCCGCGGCTACGTCAAGGACCAGTACAGCATGGATGAGTACAACGGAATCCTGCGTGTTGTGACCACCACCAACTCCACCGAATATCACAACTCCAATTACGTAAGCTACGGCTACGGCGAAAATTTTTCTATCGCAACGGCGACCGGAAGCTCAAACGCAAGCCTTTACTGCATCGACGCTGCGACTTTTGAGGTGGTTTCAGAAGTGGCAGACTTCGCTCCTCCCCACGAGGAGGTGCAGTCCGCAAGATTTGACGGCGATACGGCTTACGTCTGCACTTCAATCGAGATGAGCGACCCCGTGTTCTTCTTCGACCTGTCCGACATCAACAACATCACCTACAAGGATACGGGTACGATCGAGGGCTATTCCACATCTCTCGTGAACCTGAAAGACGGATATCTGCTTGGCTTTGGCGTTGCGAATTGGAACAACATGAAGATCGAGATATACGAGGAGACCGAGGACGGCGTTGCTTCCGTTTGCTCCTTCGTTGTGTCGGACGCATATATTTCCAACGATCACAAGGCGCACTATATAAACCGTGACGAAAACCTTATCGGCTTTGGCGTGTCGTTGTATAACGGCGATTGCGAATATATCCTCCTTGGCTTCACGGGAAACGAGCTGCTTGAGATAATCCGAGTGACGGTCGGCGCAGAGCCCGACACGCACAGAGCAACTCTGATAGACGAATATTTCTATATTCTCCATGCAGACGGACTGACTGTAAAGAAGCTGTATCAATAAAACGAGAGTACCCCGCAGGGCAACGCTGCGGGGTACTTTTACACCTTTCCAACAGCCTTCTCCTGTGGGAGAAGGCTGATTTTTTTAATAAACCGTATTAACGACCGCGTTTTTGATGTTATACTTGCTCAGCACGTCATCGTAAACCACGATGTCCCCCTTGAACTCGGCAAGCCGTTCTCCGAGCTTTATCATGATCATATTCGATTCAAAATCCGTAAAGAAATCGGCGTTCGCTGTGGCGGCGTAGCCCCCCTCCTCAAGCTCCTCGCGCAGAATTATGTGAATTCCGTAATCGGATTTTACCATGGCAAACTTGCCAACCTCAAGCTCAAACGCCATGTTCACCACCTCCTCAACGTATTGCGATGTCTGAGTGAAATAATAGCCTCCCGGGTACTGCTCGTTTGCCTTGTCCTCGCTGTATTTGTCCATGAGAGTGTCAAATGCCTCGCCCTTGGAAAGCATTTCCAGTATGTCACCTGCGGTTTTCTCCTGCGATGCAATCTCCGCATCGGTAAAGTCGCGGGTTGCAACGTTGCCGTCGGCATCGTAGGTGTAGTTGCCCTCATCGTCGGTAATGGGCTTGTTTGAGGTATAAAGGAATATCTGCTTTATGCGAACGTAATTTTCCGTGTAATAGGTCGCCTTCTCCTCGTCGGATATCTTCTCGGTGCCGTTTGTGCCGTAGAGATACTCTTCAAGGTATTCCAGCTTCGCCTCGATTATATACACCTCGCGCAAAATATCGTAGTTGACGCCGTAGGCAGCCAAAGCGGAATTGAGCACGGATTTGCTTCCGTCCGCTCTCTCCTCAAGGATCGTTTTCATTGTGTCATCGATCTCGTTTATCTCGGACTTCGGAAGCTCAAGCCCAAGCTCCTCAAAGAGGTGCATGGCGGCAAGAAAGGTCTTTGCGTTGTCGGTAACGAAGGACGTGAACACCTGATTATACGTCTCTCCGTCCTCGTTGATCTCATCCCAGACAGAATCGCCCGCGTTGCTGTAAACCCCCTTGACACGGGAGAGCCACAGACGATACATATTGGCGGTGATTTGATGCTCACCCAGCTCCATTGCGATCTCCGCCTTGGATTTTCCGCAAGCTACAAGAGACAAAAGCACGAAAAGTGCAAGCAAAGCGGCAAGAGTCCGCGTGTAAATTTTCTTATTCCTCATTTGTTTCATTCTCCTTTTTCGCCTCGTTCATTTGGATATAATCAAAGAGAAGTGCCTCGGTAATTTGACCGGGCTTGTCGTCCTTTTGCAAACGAAGATTCATATAGGGGCTTCCCGACATGACTATCTTTATTCTGCCGCCGTATTTTTTCGACAGGTCAGACCAGATATCCCAGTCAAAGCTCGTGGGGAAGATGTGGATCTCCGACTCGGTCTGCTCAACTCGGGTAATGCCGCACTTGATGGCGTAAGCTCGGATAAGCGCGATCTGCAGAAGGTTCATTGCCGCCTTTGGGGGATTGCCGAAGCGGTCAAAGAGCTCGTCGGTAATATCCTCCATGTCGTATTTGTTGTCTATCATGGCAATCTTCTTGTAGAGCGCCATTCGCTCGGCAGACGAGCCAACGTAGCGCTCGGGCAGGTACGCATCCAGATTCAATGCAATATTGCAGTCGGGCTTGGGCTCGATCTTCCCGCCCTTTTCTTCAAGCACCGCTTCGTTTAGCAGCTTAATGTAAAGGTCGTAACCGATAGCCTCAAGGTGACCGTGTTGCTCTGCGCCGAGAAGATTTCCCGCGCCGCGAAGCTCCATATCGCGCAACGCTATCTTAAAGCCCGCGCCGAACTCCGCATACTCCCTTACCGCCTCAAGTCGCTTCTCGGCGATCTCGTCAAGTGCCCGTCCGCGGGGGAAGGTGAAATACGCATAGGCGCGGCGCGAGGAGCGTCCTACGCGACCGCGAAGCTGATGAAGCTGAGAAAGTCCGAGACGGTGAGCGTTTTCAACGATCAACGTGTTTGCGTTGGGCACATCGACACCCGTCTCGATAATAGTGGTGCTTACCAGAATATCCGTCTCGCCCGACAGCATTCTGCCCCAGATCTCCTCAAGCTCTTCCTTTTCCATTCGTCCGTGGGCAACGGTTATACGCGCGTCGGGAATCGCGGCGGAAAGCCTTGCCGCAACCACGTTTATGTTGTCGATATTGTTATGCAGATAAAATACCTGACCGCCTCGGCGAAGCTCGCGGCGTATTGCCTCCTCGATTATGAGGTCGTCGTGCTCGAGCACGTAGGTCTGGACGGGCAGACGGTCGCTTGGCGCCTCGTCAAGAATTGAAATGTCCCGCAGACCGCCCATTGCCATGTTGAGAGTTCGGGGAATGGGCGTTGCGCTGAGTGTCAGCACGTCAACGTTGCCGCAAAGCTGCTTCAGCTTCTCCTTTTGGGCAACGCCGAATCTCTGCTCCTCGTCAATGATGAGAAGTCCAAGATCCTTGAACTCAATATCCTTTGAAACGAGACGGTGAGTGCCGATTATCATGTCGATCTCGCCTCGTTTGAGTCGCCGCAAGGTCAACGCCTGCTGCTTTGGGGTTCGAAAACGGGAAATGATGTCCACCTCCACGGGGAAGGAACGGAAACGGGCAAGTGCCGTCTGATAATGCTGCATTGCCAGAATGGTGGTGGGCACCAAAATGGCCACCTGCTTGCCCCCAAGGATAGCCTTGTACGCCGCGCGGAACGCCACCTCGGTCTTGCCGAAGCCCACGTCGCCGCAGAGCAGTCGGTCCATGGGAACGGTGCTCATCATGTCCTGCTTTATCTCCTCGATGGCAACTATCTGACTGTTGGTCTCGTCATAGTCGAACGCCGCCTCGAAATCCCGCTGAAAATCGTCGTCGGGCGGGAAAGCGATACCGCTGAGGCGCAAACGGGAGGCGTAGAGCTGAATCAGCTCCTTCGCCATCTCCTTCACGGCGCCCTTGACCTTGGATTTTGCCTTGCCCCATTCGGCACCGCCGAATTTCGACAGCTTGACGCTGCCGTCGTCCGCGTGCGCGCCGATGTATTTTGACACCTTGTCAAGCTTCTCGGTAGGCAGGAACAGCTTATCCGCCCCCGCATACTGAATGCTTATATAGTCACGGCTGATGCCGTTTATTACCTTGTTTGAGATACCCAGATAAATTCCGATGCCGTAGTCCTCGTGAACCACGTAATCGCCTACCTTCAGCTCGGCATAGGACAAAATCTTCTGCGTTCCCGCAATCTTCTTGCCCCGCTTTTTGCCGCCCGCCGTCCGCAGTGACGCGCTTTTTCCCGCACCGTAGGTGGAGAGAATGGCAATCTTGGCGGCAGGAAGCTCGTAGCCGCCGATATAGCTCCGCCATATAAGCTGAACGGTGCCCTTTGGCTGTGTGGAGGATGAAAATTCCTCTTCCTCGGTGCTCTTGAACACCTGATATTCTTCATTTGAAAGAAGCTCGCAAAGGCTGTTTGCCGCCGCCTCGTTCTCGCAGAGGACAATAGTGCGGTAATCGTTTTTTGCATACGTTGCAAGGTCCTCGCGCAAAAGCTCCAGATTCTCGGCATAGGACACCGTGTGCTTTGTGCGGAACCCGAAAAGTCCGCCCAATTTTTTGCCGGACAAGCCGGTAGTCATCGACCCTGCGTGTAAAGCTACGTTCTTATCGCAAAAGCTCTCAAAGGCTGAGGCAGGCTTTGTAAAATCAACGTATTTCGACGAAATCGTGCCCCCCTCCATCAGCTCTTCTATCTGACGATGGAGCGTCCACTCGGAGGTCTTGAGCCTCTCGTTTACGGCGGCAGTGCCGCGAATTATAACGAGATTATCCTCCCCAAGATAATCAAGAAGGCTGACGCGCTGAGGGTATATGAGCGAAATATACTTATCCGCAAAATTCACCTCAAGCCCGTTTTCAAGTGCTTCAAGCTCAAGCTGCATTTCTTCCCTTGCGCGGCCGTCATTGCTCTGCTTTAGGTGAGATTTTATCGCCTTTTTCAGCTTTTCCCTCGCCTCGGGAGTGATTATCAGCTCTCTCGCGGGAGGAAGCTCGGCGTAATCGATATTGTCGGTGATTCGCTGACTGTCGGTCTCAAAAATGCCCATTCGGTCGATGTCGTCGCCGAAAAGCTCTATTCTCAGCGGTGATACCGAGTTCTTTTCGTTGCCGTCCGAGTCAACGTAGCGCCCGTAGGGTGGGAAAATGTCTAAAATGCCGCCGCGAACGGCAAACTGACCTGCACAGTCAACACGGTCAACGCGGATGTAGCCCGCATCAACCAGCTTCTTTACGGTCTCGTCGAGATTCAGAAGCCTTTTGTAGTCTATCCGCATGGAATTTGCGCTCAACACCTCGGGAGGCACCGTGTAACCAAGTGCCGCGTCGGGAGTGGTGATGACAACGTCAAACTCGCCGCTCTGAATTCCGTACAACACGTTCAGCCTCTCATGCTCGTACTCATGGGAGGCGGTAATATTATAAAACGTCAGGTCGCGGGCAATAAAAAATCCGCATTTCAGCCCAAATTGGGTGAGCAGATTCCGCATTGCCACCGCTTCCTTCTCCTCGGGGCAGACCATGAGGGCAACGCCACCGCGCTCCTCTCTCACGTCCTCGATAAGAGCCGCACAGAGCGCGTCGGAGGCACCCGAGCAAAGCCCGCTTGCCACTATTGGCAGTCGGTTTTCCCTGCCGAAGGTCTTCAGAACCGAGCTGAGAAGTCCTGCAAACTCGCCGTCACGGCGAATACTGTCGCATAAAATGTTCATCTTGTACCTGCGTTATGCTTTTTTGGAGTTGCAAAGCTGCATAGCACCGTCAATATCACCCGAGAGTATCTTTTCCATGCCCTCCTGCGCCACGCAAAAGGTCTCAAACAGCTTTTCCTGCTCGGACTTTGAGAATGTGGACAGAACCCAGTCTGCCAAATCATAATCGGGGTTGGGCTTTGCGCCTACACCCATTTTTATTCGGGGGAAGGTCTGTGTGCCGAGATGCTCGATGATGCTCTTGATGCCGTTGTGACCGCCCGCACTTCCCTCACGTCTTACGCGAAGTCTGCCCGGCTCAAGGCTTATATCGTCAAAAATAACGATAATATTCTCGGGCGGAATCTTGTAAAAGGACGCCGCCGCGCCCACAGCCTCGCCCGACAGGTTCATGAAGGTCTGGGGCTTGAGAAACAGCACCCTCTTCCCCGCCACCGTTGCCTCACCCGTGAGAGCGTTGAATTTCAGTCGGTCGATCTTGAAATTCAGCTTCTGCGAAATGTAGTCAAGGGTCAGAAAGCCCGCGTTGTGCCGTGTAAACGTGTATTTTGAGCCGGGATTGCCCAGCCCCACCACTATGTGGGATATCTGCGCCGTCGTGCCGGGGTCGCTATCCTTTTGTATCTTCTTGAAAAGTTCAAAAATATCTGCCATTTCACCTAAACTTCCAATTTATTTTCGTATCCTGACCAGAGTCGCTATGCCCTCTGCCAAAGCCGCGAGGAAAACGTCCGCTTCCTCTTTGGTGTTCTCGGGGCAAAGGCTTATTCTCACGGTGCAATCCGATGCCGCATGGTCAAGCCCGAATGCCGCGAGCGCAGGGCTCACGTCTCTTGAACGGGACGAGCAGGCCGAGCCGCTTGAAATAAAAATTCCCTTTGCCGACAGGAAGTGGAGCATAGTTTCGCTCTTTATCTGCGGCAGTCTGATGCTGAGAATGTGTGGCGCTCGCTCGCCACGGGGACGATTCACAAAAACACCCTCGGGAAGCCTTTCCTCAATGTAATCACGAAGCTCCGTCATATGAGCGATATCCGCCGAAAGCGTTGCCGCACGGCTTGCCGCCGCACCGCCAAAGCCCGCGATACCAACCGTGTTTTCGGTGCCCGAGCGCAAACCGAACTCCTGCCCTCCGCCAAGAAGCCAAGGGATTATCTTCTTAGCCTTCAGAACAGCGGGGGATATCCAAAGCGCCCCCACGCCCTTGGGCCCGTGAATTTTATGTGCGCTGACGGTCAGAAGGTCGGCGCCAAGAGTAGTCACGGAAAACTGCCGCTTCATGTAGCCCTGCACGGCGTCGCTGTGGCAGACGGCGTCGGGGCTTGCCGCCTTTATTATCTTGAACGATCTCGCAACGTCATACGCGGCGCCCGTTTCGTTGTTCACCATCATGAACGTGGCGAGAAGAACACCGCTCGCCTCCGCTTTTATCTGTTCCATGTCGAGGACGCCGCCCTCGGTGGATATTCTTACCACCTTGAAGCCCTGCTCCTCAAGTCTTTTCAGCGCGTTTTCGATAGCGGGGTGCTCACCTGCCGTGGTGAGTATCTTATTTGAAGTCCTTCGCGCCTTTGCGTAGACCGTGCCGAAAACAGCCAGGCTGTTCGCCTCACTGCCGCAGGAGGTGAAAACAAGCTCCCCGTCCTTTGGCGTTCTGATGCCAAGTGAGCGGCAGACCGCCAGGCGGGCATCACGTACCATCTTCTCCGCTTCAAGCCCTGCCGTATGAAGTGACGAGGGATTTCCGTAATACTCCATCGCCTCGGTCATTTTCGTCTTCGCCTCGCGGCACAGCTCGGTGGTGGCACTGTTGTCAAAATAAATTCTGTCCATTATTTGAATACAAAATTCTCGATCACAGCCTTCACATCTTCCTCATGGAGATCGTAGTTCTCGGGGGTGGAGGTGTAGGTCATTATATAGAACTTGTCGCCGTGGATGGTGATTATCTGACGGTATTTCAAAGCCGTGCCGCCAATTTCTCCCGTAAAGACGTAGGAAGCAGCCGCCTTGCCGCCAAGCACCACCTCTACAGCTTCCTCAACAACAGTGAAATTGTCGTAGGTCTCCCCGTAGCTCTCCTTGCACATATTCCAGTAGGCTTCAATGCTCGGGGTATCAAGGTCGGGGTAGTAAGAGGTCACGCTAATGCTTGACTTGTCGTTCTGGGAATAATAGCCTCCGTCTATGTCATGCGTGGGATTCCACATGGCGGGAATGTAAAGAGAGTAGGCAACCCCCTCACCCGACACGTCCTGCATTCCGTCGGGAACGCTCGAATCATTGCCGCAAGATGCCATTGACAGGCAGAGCGCGGCGAGAATTATCAAAGATATAAGCTTTTTCATTTCAAACTTCCTCATTTTTTATTTTTTATATCATGCATCGCCTGTGCGGCGCTCATAATGCCGATCCTGCCGCTCTCATAGGTGAGACCGCCCTGAAAATACGCGGTGTAAGGGGGACGGCAAGGTCCGTCCGCGCTTATTTCAATGGACGAGCCCTGTGTAAATGCGCCCGCCGCCATAACAACGCGGTCGGTATAACCCGGCATCGCCCAAGGCTCGGGAGAAACGAAGGAATCAATGGGCGAGCCTGCCTGTATTCCTCGGCAGAATGCCACCAAAAGCTCCTCACTGCCCGTTATTACCTGCTGAATAATATCGCTTCTCACCTCGTTCCAGGAGGGCTCGACAGCGTATCCCAGCTCCTCGAACATATATGCCGCCAGGTGCGCGGTCTTTATAGCCTGCGCCACCGTGTGCGGCGCATAGAAAAGTCCCTTGTAGAAGCTTTTGGTGATGCCCAGCGTGGCACCGACCTCGGTGCCCGTGCCAACGGTCGTGAGGCGGTAGCTCGCAAGCTCCACCGCTCTTTCCTTGCCCGCAACGTAGCCGCCGATCTCAGCCATTCCGCCGCCGGGGTTCTTTATAAGCGAGCCGATGATCATGTCCGCGCCGACAGCGGTGGGCTCCTTTGTCTCAACGAACTCGCCGTAGCAGTTGTCGACCACAACAAAGGTCTCGGGGGACTTTTTATGTATAAACTCAGCCGCCTCGCCGATCTCGTCAACAGTCAGGGTGCGGCGGTTAAGATAGCCCTTTGAGCGCTGAATCCAGACCACCTTGACCTGCTTTCCGTACTTGTCCAGCATTTCCCCGATCTTGTCGTAATCGAACTTGCCGTCTTTCAATTCAACCTGCTCATATCCGATACCGAAATCCGCAAGAGAGCCGTTTCCGGGTGTACCCTCAATACCAATGACCTCTTCAAGAGTATCGTAGGGCTTGCCCGCAATCGACAGCAGTATATCGCCCGGGCGCAAAAGTCCGAAAAGGCCGATTGAGAGGGCGTGAGTACCGTTTACTATCTGACAGCGGACGAATGCCCGCTCGGCTCCCATAACCTCAGCCCAGATCTCGTCGAGGGTGTCGCGCCCCCTGTCGTCGTAGCCGTAGCCGCTTGAGGGATTGAACAGCGAATCGGACACGCGGTGAGAACGGAATGCGTCCATGACGCGCCGTGTGTTATCAAATGATATCCGGTCAATACGCTCAAAATGATCTTTCAGCTTTGCCTCCGCCTGAGCGGCAAGACTGATAATTTCCTTTGAAAATTCCATGGTTTTCCTTTCGATTTACACGCAGTCATTTTTTTGATCAATTCCGAGGAATCTCTCGTACATCTCCGCAGTCTCACCCGACTTTGAGGACAAAAACTCGATTTTCCCTCTTTCTTTTCTGTCAGTGGCAAGCCCTGCCGCCTCGATTCGGCGCAAAGCCTCTCTTGCGGTGCCCTCGGCACCGTCGAAGATCGCCGTGCCGGGCAGATTTTTCTCTATAAGATGCCGCACGAACGGATAATGGGTGCAGCCAAGCACCACCGAGTCGACCCCTTTGTGTGGCAAAAGCAGCTCTTTGATATGCTCTTTAAGCTCGGGAGAATCAAGATCACCCCGCTCGATAAGACGCGCAAGGTCATGGCACGGCAAGGGTATTATCCTCGCTCTGCCCTCGTATTCGAGAGCAAGCCGCCCGAATTTTTCCTGAGCAATAGTAGCAGGTGTCGCCATAACCAGCACGGTCGAGCTGCCGTCGGCTTTTCCAAGCTCACGCTCACCATACAGCACGGCGGGCTTTATGGCAGGCTCGATCCCGACCACGGGAAGCTGAGGATATTTTTCCCGAAGAAGACGGACCGCCGCGCTTGTGGCCGTGTTGCAGGCAACGACCAAGGCCTTTGCGCCCATAGAGAGCAGACGCTCGGCAAGGTCAAAGGTGAGCCGCCTAACTTCTTCAGCGGATTTCTCTCCGTAAGGCGCGTTTGCGCTGTCGCCGAAAAATATGAAATTTTCACATGGCATCTGCCTTGTAAGCTCCCGAAGAACGCTGACGCCGCCCACACCCGAATCGATGACCGCAACGGGTCCGTTTTTGTTTATCATTTGCCGTTCTTACTCCGTATATGAATTTACAATTTCCTTAAATGTATTTCCCCGCTCCTCAAAGTTGCGGAAAGCGTCAAAGCTGGCGCAGGCAGGTGACAAAAGAACCGTGTCGCCCTCTCTTGCCAAATTCTTCGCCGCATCCGTCGCCGCTCTGAAATCCCCTTCACAGAGAACCGTAAGTACGTCAGGGTCAAATCCCTCTGCCGCCTCTATCGCCGCCATTATCTTCATAGCGGTTGCGCCCGTCAGCACCACAGCCTTTGCGCGCTCAACAAGTGCTTGTGCCAATGGCTCAAAGGGAATATTTTTATCATAGCCGCCGCAGATGACGATAGGCTTCTCGGTCAGAGCCGACAGAGCCGCCGCCGTTCTTGTGGGGCTTGAATCAATAGAGCTGTTGTAATATTTCACGCCGCCAAGCTCTCTCACAAGCTCAAGTCGGTGCTCAACGCCCCCAAAGGTCTGCGCTACCGACCGAATGCTCTCGTTTGATGCATAAGGGCGGGTGATTGAAATCGCCGCCATGTAATTTTCTACGTTATGGCGACCGGGGAGCTTTATGTCGCAGGTCTTGATTATCTCTTCCTCCCGCTCGCCGTCCGAGAAGTAAATCACTCCCTCGCGCTCGTAGACAGCACTCGCCCCGACTATTCCCTTGACAGTGTCGGCATAGCTTTGCGCCACCGACGAGAAAAGAGTGACGGGAATCTCGCACTCTCTCGCCAGCGACAGAGTTATCTCGTTCTCCGCGTTAAAGGTGGCGTGAGATATGGGCGCATGGCGGTAAATGTTGCACTTTGCCTGCGTGTATTCCTCCATACCCGTGTGCCAATTCAGGTGGTTGGGGGTCAGATTCGTCACCACGGCACGGTAAGGAGAACGTGCCGCCGTCTGAAGCTGAAAGCTGGAAAGCTCCACCACCGCAAAATCACGCTTGGTCATATCAGGGGCCTTGTCAAGAAGCGGCGTTCCGATGTTGCCGCCGACCCAGACCTTGAAATCGCCCTTTCTTTTCGCTTCCTCGGTGAGAATCTTGCTTGTCAGAGTGGTTGTTGTGGTCTTTCCGTCACTTCCCGTGATGCCGAGCACCGTGGCAGGGGTAATTTCAAGGAAAAATTCCATCTCGGAGGTGAGCAGAGCACCTCTGTCCGTCGCCGCCTTTATTTGCGGCAGATCGGGACGTATTCCCGGGGCACGAAAAACTATATCTCCGTCAATATTCTCAAGATAGTCCTCGCCCGTCACCAAAATGACGCCGAGAGCCCTCAGCTCTGCCGCCACGTCCCCAAGCTGTTCACAGGTTTTCATGTCTCGCGCGGTAACTCTCGCTCCCATTGAGCAAAGCATGCGTATAAGGGGCAGATTTGATATGCCGATACCGAGAACGTCGGTCTTGCCGTCCTTAATGCGGCCGTATATTTCATCACGAAGCTTCATTTGCCACTCCAATTTCGAAAAATATCTCTTTATATTATATATGAAATCCCGCAAATATTCAAGTGTTTACACAATTTTTTAACTTTTCGCGGCATACTTTTTCAAATTAAGAAAATCTTAATGTTTTCCCCTCTTTTATCTTAAACTTTTTTGTGATAAAATATGAGTGAAAAAGAAAGGAAGGACGGGACAAAATGAGCAAAATTCTTATCTGCGATGACGAGCGGGACATCGTTTCCGCACTGAAAATATATCTTAGTGCCGAGGGCTACGAGTGCCTTGAGGCATACGACGGCAGACAGGCGATGGAAATACTGAAAAACGAAAACGTTCAGACAGTCCTGCTTGATATTATGATGCCCGTAATGGACGGGCTCACCGCCCTGGATATTATACGGAAGGAAAGCAACGTTCCCATTATTCTGCTGACCGCAAAAAGCGAGGACAGCGACAAGGTTTTGGGGCTCAACGTGGGCGCAGACGATTACGTGACCAAGCCCTTTAATCCCGTTGAGGTTGTAGCGAGAGTCCGCGCGCAGGTCCGACGCTACACCCGTCTTGGCGGCAACACGGGCGGCGACGGGGATAAAATCCTGTCGGTCGGTGAAATCGAGATGAACTGCTCCTCCCGCTCGGTCACGGTCAGCGGCGAGCCCGTCTCACTCACCGCCACCGAATACGACATTCTCCACCTGCTTCTCAGCCACCCGGGGCAGGTATTCAAAAGCAAGGAGATCTACCGCCGAGTGCGGCAGGAATCCCCCATAGGCAGTGAAAACACCATCGCCGTCCACGTGCGCCACCTGCGGGAAAAGATTGAGATAAACCCCGCCGAGCCCCGATATCTGAAGGTCCTCTGGGGCCAGGGCTACAAAATCGAAAGCGAAAGGAATAAAAAATGAAAAGCAACAAATTACTTAAAGTACTTGCGTTCGTCCTTGCCGCAGTTATGCTCATCTGCACCGCAGCATCGGCTGCGGGACTCGTTGTCTGCCTTGTCTTTGGCGCGTACAGCGAGGGCGAGGGCGCGCTTACACGAAACTTAAGCGACAATATCCTCAGCGACTACATCGCCCACGTTGAAAATCTCATTTTCGATTCCCCCGAGAGCCTCAATAAGCTTCTCAAAGACACGGGAATACAAGCGCAAATATCCGCTCCCGACGGAAGCATTTTCATGGTCGCGGGTGAGCAGGACGCATCGGCGGGCGGGCATTCTCTGACCGTAAAATGCGTTTACCTTGACAATTACGAATACGAAGTAAATCACGACTCCACGCAGTTTTATTTCATTGACGTGGACGGAGAAATGGAGCCTTTTTCCCACACAAACAACGACATTTATTACATTTCCCCCGAGCAAATGAAGCTTCTTCTTGAAGCGGGCGGAAAAATAGTGTCACCGAATCCCGATATTCCCGTCAGCCCCGAGACCCTTCCCTCCTATCCTCACAAGGAGGACACGTATCCATCCGTGGACTCCGAGACCTCGCATGAAGATGACGTGACCGACATCCCCGACACGCAGATACCGGACGAGGAAGCCGAGTTTTATGCGTACCGGCAGCTGGAGGACAGCTACGTCATTCTCTCAAACGGCGCGTACTCTCCCGTTTTCACCTCAACGAAGCCTGTCACAAAGTACTACACGGGCGCTTACGCCTACAGCGAGGACGGCGAGTTCGGTTGGTTCGGCAACCTTTTCCCCGAAGAGATCGAGAGAAGTGCATATACGGTGAAGCTGACGATGACAGAGCACTACCACGCAAGAGGGGAATATGATTACGAATATCTTCTCCTGGATTTTTGCGGGGAAAATATGTACAATTTCGTCTGGATGACGCCCCTGCTCCTTGCGGCAACGATCCTTCTCCTCATCTTCCTCTGCTCCGCATCGGGACATACGAAGAACGGCATTCGCGGAAGCATAATTGAAAAGATTCCGTTCGACGTTTATCTTGCAATTTGTGCGCTGGTCGCGTTTATCCCCCTGTTTTTGGACGTGGAGCAGCTCATATACAACGCAAGCGATATCTACGCCATAGGTGCTGTAGTCGGCACGATGGCGGTGGGCTACGCGACGCTTTTCATAGCCGTCATCATGAGCGTCGCCCTCCGCATAAAGCTTGGTGAGATATTCACCTACACCCTCTGCGCCATGATACTCAAGCTCTTGTGGAAGGGCGCAAAGCTCCTGTGCCAAGCAACATCTTACGTTTGCCGCAACATCGGCGTACTTTGGACCACGGTTCTTTGCTCCGCTATATTCGTCATCTGGACGCTTGCTCTGACGGTAGCCGCATCTGCCTACAATTTTGACGGCCTCGGAATCCTGCTGATGATAATGGGTCTGATCGCCTTCCCCGCCGTGTTTATCTACGTGGGCTATCAGTCAAACAAGATAAACCGCGGCTGCAAGCGGATAGCCGGCGGCGACGTTGACTACAAAATTTCCACCGCTTACATGACACCGAACCAAAAGGACCTGGCAGAAACCATAAACGGCATCGGAAGCGGGCTTTCCTCGGCTCTGACCGAAAGGGTAAAGAGCGAGCGCCTTAAGACCGAGCTTATAACCAACGTTTCCCACGACCTAAAGACCCCTCTGACCTCTATCGTAAACTACACCGACCTGCTCTCAAAGGAGCAGTCCGAGCCCGATCCCGACAGTGAAAAAATGGGTGAATACATTGAGATTCTCTGCCGCCAGTCGGCGCGGCTGAAAAAGCTGACCGAGGATTTGGTGGAGGCTTCGAAGGCGGCTACGGGCAACGTGGAATCGAGACCCGAGAGACTTGATATATCCGAGCTTCTTTCACAGAGCGTCGGAGAGTTTGCCGACAGATTCGAGGCGGCGGGGCTGACCCCCGTTGAAAACAAGCCTCAGGAGCCGATCCACATCTTTGCGGACGGAAGGCACGTTTGGCGAATATTCGAAAACCTGCTGGCAAACACCTGCAAATATTCTCTTGCGGGAACAAGAGTTTACATTGACCTGTCTGCCGACGGAACGGACGTTACCATATCAATCAAAAACATTTCCGCGCACCCTCTTAACGTCAGTGCCGACGAGCTTACCGAGCGCTTCGTTCGGGGCGACTCCTCCCGCCATACAGAGGGCAGCGGACTCGGGCTTTCGATTGCACGCAGTCTCGCCGAGCTTGAAGGCGGCTCGCTGAAAATCGAAATTGACGGCGACTGCTTCAAGGCTTATCTTAAATTCAGAAAAGTCTGACCAAATTCCGACAAAAAATCCCCCAACCGGGGGATTTTTTGTTATCTTCTTCCTTCTATCATGTACCAGTCCGTGTCCGACACTATAAAATGCGCGTCAAAGCTGATACCCATAAGTCTGAACGCCGAGCGAAGCTCGTCAGTCACCCTGTAGTCATTATCGGACGGACATGCGATGCCGCCCGGGTGGTTGTGCGAGATCACCGCCGAGCAGGCACGATGCTTGAACGCATATTCAACGGCTGTGCGAATGTTTATGTGTGATGAGTTCACCGTTCCCTCGCCCAGCTTTTTGAAGCCTATCATATGCCGCTTTCCGTCAAAGAGCATTATATGACATTCCTCGTTTTTCTTGCCTCTGTATTTGTTAAGCAGAAGCTTGCCGATCTTTTTCTCGCTATCGTAAACGGTGCGTGCCGAAACCTTTGTTTCCTCGGAGCGGCTTCTCAGCTCGTCTATCAGCTTTATCATTATTGCGCTTTTTGTGCCTATCCCCTCAACCGAGGTCAGCTCCTCCATGTCCGCACACAAAATGCCGTCAAAGCTGCCGAACCGCTTCAAAAGAATGTGAGCGATCCTGTTGGTATCGCAACGCGGAATACAATAGGTGAGCAGAAGCTCAAGCAACTGATGTGTCTCAAAATTCTCACCGCTCTCAAGAAATTGATTTCTCAGCCGTTCTCTGTGTCCCTTGTGAATATTATCCTTGCTCATAGTCACACCCCCGTGCTTGTCATCACTCAA
>CAZISP010000001.1:0-19399 GCA_964541955.1 uncultured Lachnospiraceae bacterium | reverse complement strand
GGACGACCTTCGCCACGCTATCGCTATCGTGCTTCAGGACACGGTGCTGTTTTGCGACACCATCAAAACCAATATAAAATACGGAAAGCTCGATGCCACCGACGAGGCTGTGCGCCGCGCCACCGATACGTCCCGCGCATCGGATTTTATCGACCGTCTGCCCGATGGTTACAGCACCGAGCTGGCTGAATCGGGCTCAAACCTGTCCCAGGGACAGCGTCAGCTTCTTTCAATCGCCCGCGCGGTTCTTGCCGACCCCAAGATTCTCATTCTCGACGAGGCGACCTCATCCGTCGATACCCGAACTGAGATGAACATTCAGCAGGCCATGCTGAACCTTATGGAAAACCGCACGTCGCTTGTTATCGCTCACCGCCTGTCAACCATCCGTGACGCGGACGTTATCGTGGTACTGCGCGACGGCGAGATTGCCGAGAGCGGAAACCACGAGGAGCTGCTTGCGATGAACGGCGAGTACGCAAAGCTTTACAGCAACCAGTTTGCGGGTATCGAAACATGACGGAAGCGGACAAAATAAAATTCAAGCTGATCGCCCACGACGTTCTCATGAGGGAACGTGTTGAAAACGGCATAGGAACGCTGGGCGAAAAGCGGCTTCATAAAATTCTCAAAAAATTTCTTGAGGAAAATGAAGAAAACCACGAGGTGAAGGTGGGCACTTATTTTGCCGATATTCTCAGCGGCAACACGATAACCGAGATTCAGACGGGCAGTTTTCGACCTCTGCGCGAGAAGATAACCTATTATCTTGAAAACACGCCTTACGACATTACCGTGGTTCGCCCGCTGCCGCACGTTAAGACCGTGTGTCTCATCGACCGCGAAAGCGGGGAACTGCTCTCGCGCAGAAAATCGCCGCGCAAGACCCGAACAAAGGATATCCTTCGCGATTGGTACTACTTGGCGGATTTTCTCGACAATCCCCGTTTTTCTCTGCGTTTTCTGCTCCTTGAAGAGGACGAATACAGAATGACGAAAAAGAAAACCCGACGTTGGGGCAAGGAAAGCGAGCTTTACGAACGCATTCCCACCGCGCTGCTTGGGGAAGAGCTGTATGAATATCAGTCGGATTACGCAGTCTTTTTACCAGCGGATCTGCCCGAGGAATTCACTGCCGCCGAGTACGGCAAAAAAGCAGGACTTCGGGGCTATGCGGTCTATTCTGCATTGAAGCTCCTTGAGGGTGTAAAATTGGTACAAAAAGGCGAGAAACAAGGCAGAAGCTATGTTTACAGAAAGCTCCCACCCCAAAACTAAACGAAAAGCCGAAGAGATTTTCTCTTCGGCTTTTTCATTATTCAATTATTTCAAATACAGACCTGTCGCAGAGGATCAATGGGTAATCGCGGATTATAAGGTCGCTGTATACCGTCGCTCCCCAGCCCGATTTGTATTCCTTGGGTGCATCCGAGACGTCGAAAACCTCTCCCGTATACGTGTCTATCAGGACGGGGTTTTCAATTTCCTTTGGAAGATAAGCATGGAATCCTTGCTCCTCGCCCTCGTCGCGCAGTACGTTTGCGGGCAGATAGTAAACGTAAAAAGGCTTGCCGTTTTTCCTAAACGAGAGATATTTTGCCGACAACTGCTGATATGCCCAGAGGTTTTTGTCGCCTGCATTGTCAATTACCGAGCCGTAAAATCCGCTCTCGAAGTATTCGGTATCACCTTGCAGAAGTGCTGCCGTGTATGTAAGCGTTTCGTGGGCTTTTTTGGGGGTGTAGATCTTGCCGTTCAGAATTCCGTGAGCGGCGGTCTTGGGAATAGTCGATGCGGCGGTTTTGTAGGTCTTTTCCCACATATCCGCGATCTGGAAAAGGGAATAGCGCTTGGCCCCATAAGAAAGCTCGTTGAAAGCGCGGCGCAGATGCCAGATTGCCTGTGCGCGCTCGCTGTCCACGCCCTCGCGTACGATGTAGTGGGGAGAGTAGCACCAAGAGGGGAAGCCCGTTTCGCCCTGCCGGAATTCGACCTTGTGACCTCTTTCAAGGAAAGCTGCTCTGAATTCTTTGATACAATGCGCGAATTGGGGTGATTCGGGGATTCGGTAATACAGATGGTATGTAACGAAATCGATGTCGCCGGGGGTCAGATGCTCTGCCAACTCGGCGGAGTATTTCAGATTTTCAATGTGAGAAATGTTCGCGCCTATCTTCGCGTCGGGAATAACGTCGCGGATGATGCCGCCCGTCAGCTTCACAAGCTCTGCGTAGTCGGCAACGTTTCGCTCACGAGGGTACCAGAACCAGTGCCCGTCAAGGTCGGGCTCGTTCCAAATTTCATATTCGTCAACTCTGCCCTCAAAATGCTGAGCAAGAGCACGAACGTAGCTTTTCCATGCCTCGAGGCATTCGTCTGTGTAGTAGAGGGGCACACAACCGATGGCATATTCGTTGGGAATATCGTCCATATAAAGGGGATTTCCGTATCCCACGTTGAACCAGGGCTTGACACCGATAGAAATAAGGTTGTCAACCACGTCGTCAAGCCACCCGAAGTCGTATACGCCCTTTTCGCGCTCGGTTCTTGCCCAACCCGTCTGACAGCGGGCAAATTTTGCTCCCGTTTTGCCCAGAAGCTCGTAGCACATTTCGGGGCGGAACATCTCGCGGTCAAGTGTCTCGAAACCAACGCCCATGAAGCCGTGATCTATTTCTTTTGAGGTGTAAGTTCTGAGTTTTCCGATTTTTTTCATCGCTTCACTTCCTTGCGTTTTTATAATTTTCTATTATCTCCGTGTGAAGTTTTGCAAGACGCTCGATTTCGTCAAAATCATCTGCCGCCACAAGCTCGGGCTTCAAAATTGATGCACCCGTACCGAGACCTACCGCGCCCGCGTCAAGGAACGGAACGATAGTGTCGGGATTCACGCCGCCTGTCAGCACGAATTTTATGTGGGACAGGGGACCTCTGATATTCTTGAAATATCCGATATCATTTACCGTTATTGGGAAGAGCTTTATGAGGTCAGCCCCCGCCTTGTGCGCCTCCATGACCTCGCTTGGAGTGTACGCGCCGGGGATAGAGACCATGCCAAGCTCTTTTGTCAGCTTTATGATCTCCTCGTCGGTGTTGGGGGAGAAAATGAACTCACAGCCCGCGTCCTTTGCCGCTCTCACCCATTCGGGGCAGAGAACAGTTCCCGCGCCCACTGTCAGCTTGCCGTTTGACAACTCGATAATCCTTTTTATCATTGTGCACGTGGTCTCGACTGTGTTATCGAGCGAGGGATTGAAAGCCACCTCGACGGCGCGTATTCCCGCACGAACCATTCTCGGAATGAGCTCGCCCAGCTTTTCCTCGGGAAAATTGCGGAGAATAAGTATCAGCCCCGCATCCGTTATTGCCTTACTCATAAACCTTGTCCTCCAAGCCCTTGAAATAGTAGAACGTGTCGTTTTTCGGGCGGATGTCGGTGACAGCGCCCGTGTAGTGACGGAGATTTCTGGGGGTGTAGGGGCGCTTGAGCACTTCCTCAACGTTCACGTCGATGCCAAGACCGGGCTTGTCGGGGATCATTATGTAGCCGTCCTCGTAGACGACCTCCTCGTTTGTGATAGTCTTTCTGAACGAACCGTCCGTCAGCATAATTTCGTGGATAACGAAGTTGGGAACAGCCGCCGCCAACTGCAAAATAGCCGCGTTGGATATAGGACCCGAGGGGTTGTGGAAGGACATCATCAGGTGCTTCGCTTCGGCCATTGCCGCGATCTTCTTGCCCTCAAGCAGACCGCCCGTGTGGAACACGTCGGGCTGAACCAGGTCAACCGCGTCCTTTTCGAACATTTCCTGGAACGCGTATTTCGTGTAAGCTCTCTCACCCGCCGCGATGGCTATCTTGGACTTTGAGCGAACGTATGCCGTTGACGAGATGTTGTCGGGAACGCAGGGCTCCTCCATCACCATGGGCTTGAACTGCTCAAGCTCGCGGGAAATTTCAATAGCCGTCGTGGGATTGAAGCGTCCGTGACACTCGATGAGCAGGTCAACGTAAGGTCCTACGGCATCGCGGACCGCGCCGACGATGTTCACCGATTTTTCAAGCTGCTCGCGAGAGATTGTCATGTGCGCCGCACCGAAAGGGTCCCATTTCAGCGCTTTTATACCGAGTGCCGCCGTCTGCTTTGCCTTCTTTGCAAACTCTTCGGGGGTTCTCGCGCCGATAAACCATGCGTTTGCGTACATCTTTACCTTGTCGCGCATCTTTCCGCCAAAGAAGTTGTACGTGGGGGTGTTGAAATATTTGCCCATAATGTCCCAAAGAGCTATTTCAATGCCGCTTATGGCGCTCATGAGAACTGCGCCGCCCTTCCAGTAAATGTCGCGGTATACCTCAAAGAGGAATTTCTCAATTTCAAGAGGGTTTCTGCCCACGGTCAGGCGTTTCAGATCTGCTATCATGCCCTCCAGCGCCTGCTCGTTTGTGCCAAGGGATGCCTCGCCCCAGCCGTAGAGCCCCTCGTCTGTTTCAACCTTTACGAAAGCCCAGTTTGTGCGGTAGGCGTCAAGAGTGTATATTTTAACGTCCGTAATTTTCATGTTTTTATCTCCTTATGAATAATGCTTTTTATAGGGAAGCAGGCAAACGGAAATGCCCGAATCGATAGTCAGCTCGGTGCCTGTGACCGTTTTTGACAGGTCTGAGCCGAGATAAAACGCGCCGTTTGCTATCTCCTCGCCGAAGGACTCGCGTCCTGCGGGATACTGTGCGCGCCTTTTCGCGGTCTGCTCGGGGGTCTGAACGTCCCAACGCTCGGTGTGGATGGCGCCCGCAACGATGGTGTTTGCGCGGATCCCGAATTCTCCAAGCTCCACAGCCAGGGATTTTACAAGAGAAAACAGCCCACCCTTTGACGCGGCGTAAAGAGCTCGTCCCCAGATAGCCTGACTGTAATGCACCGAGCCTATCATTACGATAGAGCCACCGCCGTTTTCTTTCATTATCGTGGCCGCCTGCTGTGCGCAGAAGAAGTTTCCTTTGAGGTTGACGTCAATGACGCTGTCAAAATCCTCCTCGGTGGCGTTGAGAACGTCCACGTCAACTCCCAGATTTGCGCTGTTTCCCACGAACACGTCGAGCCGCCCGAAATCGCGGCGAGCGGAGGCGAAAACCTCCCTTATCGCCTCAACGTCCTGAAGCGCGAGAGCATATCCCGCCGCCTTGATTCCGTACTTTTTCGAGAGATATGACGCGGTATTTTGAGCATCGTCCGCTCTTCGGCTGCTTAGTGCCACATCGTAACCGTTTTCTGCAAATTTTTCGGCAATTGCAAGCCCGGTATTCTTGGTGGCGCCCGTTATAAATATGACCTTGTTCATTTTTAGCCCTCCGTTTGTTTCCTTTACTTGGATTTTACTACAAACGAAGGGCTGTGTAAATGCACGATATGATTTATTTTTGCACGATATGATTATTTTTTGTATTGCATGGGTGATACACCCGTGTGTTTCTTGAAGCATCTGCTGAAATAGTATACGCTTCCGTATCCGAGCATATCTGCGATCTCTCCGATCCTGTAAAAACCGGAGCGCAGGAGCATGCATGCCTTGTCGGTTCGCATTCTTTCTCTGTATTCAATGCCCGACATTCCCTTGACCTGCCTGAATATGGCGCGGAATCTTGATTCGCTGAGCCCGCAAAGCTCGGCGGCGTATTTCAGATCAAGCTCCCCGTCAAAATTGCTCTCTATATATTTGATTCCGGGCAAAATCTTCTTCTCCGCGGGATCTACTCCGAGCCGTCTCGTCTCGTCTGCGATCTCGGAGAGAAGCGATGTAAGCAGGGCACAGCTGCGCAATCGATGCCCCGCTTCAATATGCTCGGAATTCTCAACGAGCTTTTCGAGAATCTCCCGAACGTGCAGGGGAGCCGAATCAAAAATGACCGTGGGAGTGTCGCTGAAAAGAATCTGCTCACCGCGTGCATCCGTCATTCTGAAATCCACCCTGATGTGCAGAATTTTGTCGTTTTGAGCGGTGTATCGATGCTTTGCACCGCTCGGGAGATAAATAAGCCCGCCCTCTTGCACCGTCACCTCGCGTCCGCCGTGGCTGAAGGCTCCGCCGCCCTGCGCAAAGTAAAGAAAGCCGTTCAGAAGCCTGCCGTTTTCGTGGTATATGCTTCGGTTGATCGGCGTGTGCTTTTGAGCAAAAATGTCAGACACGGTGAATTTTTCATTGTCGAGCATATTTATTGGAACAATCTTCATTTTTTGCACTCTCCGATTCTTTTTTTGTCATTGTAGCATATTTTTCCGGAAAAATCAATCGAATAGTGCAAAAAATATTCTTTTGCCTCCGAAGATCCGTTGTTCACGCAACGAAAGGAGCGAGAGTGAAATTTAGACACTTGACAAAAGAGCAAAGTATGGTATAATAGTACGTGAAAGGCGGATCACGCTTTGGCTTTGTAAAAAGCCCAAAAGAAATAACGGAGGACTTTGTTAAATGAAACGTTTTTTGGTAATTTTGATGGTGCTCGCTCTCGCGCTCAGCTGTTTTGCGGCTTGCGCAAAGAACGATGAAAATGACGGCGCGAAGGATTCCGAGACGGATCTCACACCCGAAACCGACCCCGCTTACGAATCCCAGGTTGAGGTTGACGGCGGCGCGCTTGAGCTTCAGACAACCGTTGAGGACGGAATTCTTTATGCGTCTGTGGTTATGTCCGAAAATCCCGGCTTTGCGGCGTTTACCATGATGCTTGAGTTCGATAACACGAAGTGCGTTGCAAGAGAAATCACGGCGTCCGACATAGTTGACTACGAAACGATCACGTCCAATCTCCAGCAGGAGGGAGACAAGTCTGCACATACTTCCGTAAGCGTAATGTGGGCAAGCCCCTCGGATATTACGGGCGACGGAGTGCTCTTCACGGCTGCGTTCGATATAACCGATGCGACTGCGGAGGATTTCGGTTTTAATCTCGTTTGCCCTGCCGATGCGTTTGCGAACCAGAATTACGAAGCAGTGGTGTTCACCGTAAAATAAAACGCTTGGATGGGTGTCGGTTTTTTTGCCGACACCCATTTTTTTATGCGTACCCCCTTGAATTTATACTATAACTATGTTATAATATAATATCAAATTGCCGTTTTGGCCACCGAAACGGAGGAAGGCTGCAAAAATGACACTGAAAATCGAAAATTCCTTGTTTGATTTTATAACGGATCTCGGCTCGAGGTTCAATCTGCTCCAAGTGCTTCTGAACATCGTTGACATTTTGGTGCTGTCATTTCTCTTATATATTTGCGTTATCTTTTGCCTGGGCATAATGAAAAAACGCTCGGGAAAATTGCTTTTGGGCATTTTCGCTTTTCTCGCTGTCGTTGTTGCGGCGTATTTGCTTAACCTGAGCGCAACCTTCTTTATTCTTGAAAAGGTTATGCAATTCGGTGTTGTTGCGCTGGTCGTTATATTCCAGCCCGAGCTTCGCTCCCTTCTTGAGAACCTGGGAAATGCAGGTCAAAAATTCAGATTCAAAAACGTGCTCGCGACGAAGAACGAAAAGGAGGCCGCGATCTCCGAGATTTGCGCCGCCGTTGGCAACATGTCAAGAAATAAGGTGGGCGCTCTTATCGTTTTCGGTGACCAGTTGAATGCATACGACGAGATGAAGGCGGTGGAAATTAACGCCGACATTTCAAGTGAGCTTGTAGAAAATATTTTCTTTAAGAATTCGCCTCTCCACGACGGAGCGATACTGATCCGGGATTTCAGAATCTCTTTGGCGAGAGTTCTGTTCGACGAAATATCCACAAACCCTGACCTGGCTCTTAATCTTGGCTCAAGACACAAGGCCGCCGTCGGTGCAACGGAGCGTCAGAGTGGCTGTACGGCTGTGGTGGTTTCGGAGGAGAGCGGAAAGATATCCTTTGCCCATGAGGGCGAGCTTGACGAGGGGATCACAACCGACAAGCTCAGAGAGATTCTCGTTTTGAGACTGGCAAGGGACGCCGAGAGCGAGGACGAGAAAACGGTTGCCAAGAAAAAGAAGCTGAAAAAGACGAAGAACTGACAGTCCGTTGAATAAAAGTTAAAAACAATCTGCCGCGCGGCATTTGGGAGAGAGCATAATGAACGCAGAACACAACTTTCACGAAAAAATTGAAAACGCGAGGAAATTTATTCTCGAAAAAACGTTTAATATCGGTCGGCATCAGATAAAGCTGCTGTCGGTGCTGATCTATGCCTGCTGTCTTCTCGTTTCGTTCTTTATTTGGCTTGATCTGTCCGAGGATAACGTGGAGGTCATTGCCCGCGAGTTCAGCGGGATCACTCTTGAAATAGACGGCGAGTCCGAGCTGGCAAAAAACAACCTTGCCGTTTTCGGCGAGTATACCGATCAGATAACCGTTACGGTGGAGGGCCCTAAAAACAGGATAAACGGCTTGGAGGACGATGAGATAACGGCGTATATCGACGTTTCCGAGGTTGCCTCGTCGGGAAAGGTCAGGCTTGATATCAACGTTCGCGGCGCGGAGCGGTATGATTACACGGTTTCTCCCTCCAGCATACGGATTTTCGTTGATGAGACCGATGAAATCGATATCCCCGTGGAGGTGGACGAAACCTACGACGTCATTCCCGATTCATACAGCTACGAGATTGAGACGGATACAGAGTTTGTGACCGTAAAGGGTGCCAAGAGCGTGCTCAGCCTTATAAAGAGCGCAAAGGTCTTCGTTGATCTGGGTACCATTACCGAGAGCTTCAGCCGCCGTGACCGCATTACTCTGGTCGATGAAAGCGGAAAGGAAATTGATGGCGAGTATATCTCAAGCGATGTTTCAAGCGTCGGACTGGATATAAAGGTCTATACCGAAAAAACGGTTCCGCTGGTGTCAAATTTCAAGTACGGCTTGATCAAGAGCGCAAATGTTAAAGTGACGGTCACGCCCTCCGAGATAACTCTGCGCGGCGATCCCCGTAAACTTGCGGAAATAAATGAGGTACAGCTTCCCGAAATAGATGAGACGACGCTTGATACAACCACCACGGGCATGGTAAACCCGATATTGGAGGACGGCATAGTCGCTCTTAATCTGTCGGATAAAATAGTGCGAAAGGTAGAGCTTCTCAAGGTCGAGAAGCTGACGATCACCCTCAGCACCGCCGACATCGATGTGAAGGTGCCCTCGGATTGTACTTATTCCTTTGTGGACGGGACCTTTGAATTGACCTATATCGTTGCAAGCGGCTACGGAAAGCGTGTGACGGCAGATATGTTCAAGCTATCTCTTGATGCCACCACGTTGAACCGCGGTGAGCCTCTGTCGGCAACGGTCAGAGTGACGGTGGCGGGCGACAGTGATTTTACTCTGTTCCCCGTAGGCATGACGACTACTCAGATTCTGGTCAGCACGGTAGAATAAAATGACAAAAATACTTCTGAACAACATAAAAATTCCGTTTGACGCGGACGACGGCGAGGTTTTTGCCGCCGCGAAGCGGCGTATTGCGAAGGCGGGGCTCAGTAGCTCCGACTTCGCATTCCGTCTTTATAAAAGGTCTATCGATGCACGAAAAAGAGACGCTATTCTTTTTGTCTGCTCGGTTCTCTGCGAGACGCAGAGTGACCTGTCGCTCACACCCGAAATTCTGAAAAGAATAGACGGTGCCGTGCTTCCCGAGGCGAGCGTTGCGGCAGAAAAGGGAAGCGAAAAGCTGACAGCAAGACCTGTTATCGTGGGATTTGGCCCCGCGGGTATGTTCTGCGCCCTGCTTTTGGCGGAGAACGGCTACGCTCCTGTCGTTATCGAGCGCGGGCAGGATGTTGACGCAAGAGCGGCGGCGGTGGAACGATTCTACAAGAGCGGCATTCTCGATCCCGACTGCAACATTCAGTTTGGAGCCGGCGGTGCGGGAACCTTCTCGGACGGTAAGCTCGTTACCCGTGTAAATGATCCCGCGTGCTCGTTCGTTCTCGAAAAACTGCATGAAATGGGCGCGCCCGAGGAGATTTTATACAAGGCAAAGCCCCATATCGGAACTGATATTCTCCGCGGCGTCGTGAAAAACTTTGCCGCAAGAATAACCGAGCTTGGCGGCGAGATAAGATATAACACCCGTCTTGATTCCATTGATGGCGTAAAAGCGCAAACAAACCGCGGCGACATTGACTTCGGTGCGTTGGTGCTGGCGGTCGGACACAGCGCGAGAGATACCTATAAAATGCTCCTTGCAGAGAATTTTACGGTAAAGCCAAAGCAATTTTCCGTGGGCGTCCGAATTGAGCACCTACAGTCGGATATCGACCGTGGACTTTTCGGCAAAAACGCGGGTGATCCCAAGCTTGGAAAGGGTGAATATACACTCTCGGATACCAGAGGGCAGAGAGGTGTCTATACCTTCTGTATGTGCCCGGGCGGCGAGGTAGTCGGCGCGGCAAGTGAGGAGGGCGGTGTTGTTGTAAACGGCATGAGCCGCTTTGCCCGCGACGGCAGGAACGCAAATTCCGCCATAGCGGTTTCGGTGTTTGAGAGCGACTACGGAAACACGGCACAGGGCGCCATCGAATACCAGAGAAATCTTGAGCGCGCGGCGTTTGTGGCAGGCGGCGGGGATTTTAGTGCGCCCATGCAGACGGTCGGTGACTTTTTCGCGGGAAAAGCGGAGAAAGAGCCGTCGAGAGTTATCCCTACGTATATGGAAAGCGGAAAATGCCGCATAGCAAGGCTTGATGCGCTTTTGCCGCCTTATATAACCTCAGAGCTTCGCCGCTCAATCAATGTTTTCGGCGGAAAAATCGAGGGATTTGCCGCCTCCGATGCGGTTTTGACGGGAGTTGAGACAAGAACCTCCGCACCCGTTCGCATACTTCGCGGAGAGGACCTTTGCGCTGTTGGGCGCGACAAAATCTACCCCTGCGGCGAGGGCGCGGGTTATGCGGGCGGCATTACAAGCGCCGCGCTTGACGGAATCCGTTGCGCGCTTGCAATAATAAGAAGATTTGCCCCCTTTGAGGGCTGATTTACAGCTGCTTGGCTGAATTTCCGGGAGAATTTATGGTAACGAAAGCAACCGTTGTGTCGGTGGACGGAAATATTGCCACCGTCCGTGCAAAACGCACCTCTGCCTGTGAGGGGTGCCATAAAAACGCCGAGGGCTGTTCCGTTTGCTCTCTTATGGGCTCGGGCGGTGAGATTACGGCAAAGGCTGTAAATGACGTCGGCGCCAAGGTAGGCGATAACGTCGAAATTGAAAGCGACAGCAAAAGAGTTCTTTTTTACGGAGCGTTAGTGTTCCTTTTCCCGATTGTTTCAATGCTTTTGGGGTACGGAATATCCGCTCTCATTACAGAATCGAATTTGTGGCGATGCGTTATTTCGGCAGTAGCGGTTGTGCTGTCGCTCGCAGTCGTATTTTGCTATTCGAGAACTGTTGGAAAAAGCACGACAGATATAAAAATTACAAGAATTTTAGATGAATGATTACGGCTGCCCTGTGCAGATGACGGACAAGCTGTGGAGTGGAGCGTGAAATGAATAAAATAAGCGATACCCGTGAAAAGATATGGAATATTATCTATTCACATAGCGACGAGGCTGACGCTGTCGTCGCAAATCTGGCGGAAAAGTGCGACATAAAGCCCGTTACCGCCAAGCTTCTTTACAACAGAGGGTACAGGACTCCCGAGGACGTAAAGAGTCTTTTCAATAACGAAACCAGCATCCTTCGTGACCCCTTTGGGATCATCGATATGGATAAAGCCGTTGAGCGTATCCGCGCCGCCGTTGAAAACCATGAAAAAATCGTGATTTACGGCGACTATGACGTTGACGGCGTAACCTCTGTCAGCTGCCTCTATCTGTTTCTGCAGGGCAAGGGTGCGGACGTCGATTACTATATTCCCACCCGTGACGGCGAGGGATACGGACTTTCCTGTACGGCGGTGGAGAAGTTTGCCGCCCGTGGTGTAAATCTGATAATTACCGTTGATACGGGTATCACCGCTTACGAGGAAGCGGCGCTTGCGTCGAGAAACGGTATAGATATGGTCATAACCGATCACCACGAGTGCCGCTCGGTACTCCCCTCGGCCGTTGCCGTTGTAAATCCCCATCGAATTGACTGTAAGTATCCTTTCAAGGAGCTTGCGGGTGTCGGTGTGGTTTTCAAGCTTCTCTGCGCTTATGAGATCAAGGAGAGCGAGAGGGCGGGCGAGGATAAATTCAACGGAATTCGCCGCGTTTTTCGCGAATATGCGGATCTTACGGCGATCGGAACCATAGCTGACGTTATGCCGATCGTTGACGAGAACAGAGTTATCGTCATGTACGGTCTCGAGCGCATAAACCGCACCGAGCGCAAGGGACTCTCGGCACTTATTGAGGCATCTGTCTCGGGTAATTCCAGACCTGCCTCTCAGGGCACGGGGGAAAAGCCGAAAAAGAAGATCAATTCCTCGTTTATCGGCTTTGGAATTGCCCCCAGGATCAACGCGGCAGGAAGAATCAGCAATGCATCAAAAGCGGTCGAGCTTTTCCTTACCGATTCGGACGGAAAAGCGCGCGAGATAGCCGAAGAGCTTTGCGACATTAACCGCCGCCGTCAGGTGGAGGAGAATCGCATAGCCGAACAGGCTTACAAGACCATCGAGCAGGAGCATGATTTTGAAAACGACCGGGTTATCGTCCTCTCGGACGACAACTGGCAGCAGGGAATCGTAGGTATCGTTGCATCGAGAGTAACCGAGAAATACGGTCTGCCCTCTATTTTCGTTTCCTTTGACGGTGCCACAAGAGGCTACCCCTCCGAGGACGATATCGGCAAGGGCTCGGGCAGAAGCATCAAGGGCTTGAACTTGGTAGAAGCACTGAATTATTGCAGCGAATATCTGGTAAAGTACGGCGGTCACGAGCTGGCGGCGGGACTTACCATCGAGCGTTCGAATATTGAGCAATTCAAGAGGAAGATAAACGAATACGCCCGCACTCATATCTCGGAGGATATGCTGAATATCAATATGGATGCGGACATGGAGATCGAAATGGACGAGGTGACGCTGGAGACGGCAAACGACGTGGCGCGCCTTGAGCCCTTTGGCTCTGCCAACCCCGTTCCCGCCTTCGTCATCAGAAACGTTCGCGTTGAGCGCATGGCGGCTATCGGCGCGGGCAAGCACACAAGACTGACGGTTTCGAGTGGCGGCAGATTCATTACCGCCATGTATTTCGGCATTTCGCCCGCAAAGCTTGATTTCTGCGAGGGCGACTATATCGACCTGCTCTTTAACATGGACATCAACGACTTCATGAACAACAAGACCGTTCAGATGATAGTCAAGGACGCCCGGATTTCCGAGAGCTACACCGAGCAGAGAAAGAACGATATCTACCGCTACGAATACATCAAGGGCGGCGGCGAATACGACGACCCCGAAAACGTTCTTCCCACAAGGGAGGATTTCGGAACGGTCTATACCCAGATTCGTCACGAATACCGCATGGGACACGATACCATAAGCGAGAAAACTCTTCTTTCCTTGCTCCGCGGTGACGCGCAAGGCAGAGGAAAGATAGGCTACATCAAGCTCAGGTTTATTTTGGCGGTTTTCCGCGAGCTTAATATCTGCGGCGTCGAGGAAATTGCCGATGACGTCTATAAATTCGATATCTATTTTTCGAACAAAGCAACTCTTGACAAATCGTACATTCTCAAAAAGCTCAGGTCACAGTGCCGCCGAGGTGACGACGGCAAATGATGCCGAGCGCAAAATGATCGAAAGGAGCTCCCCTTGGGGAGGATAACTCAGATGGATAACGATAATATGAACCCGACTCCTCCACACGAGGATATAAATTGGCTGCTGGATATAATCCGTGGCTCGGGTAAATACGACATAGAAAAGATAAAAAAGGCATACGAGGTCGCCGCCTCTCTCCACGAGGGGCAGAGACGCGCCAGCGGAGAGGCGTATATCTCTCATCCCATTGCGGTGGCGGAGATTGTTGCGGGGCTGGGTCTTGACACGGATTCTATCTGTGCCGCACTTCTTCACGATACGGTGGAGGACTGCGCCGATAAGATATGCCTTGAGGACGAGGCGAAGATGTTCGGTCCCGACGTTGCCATGCTCGTTGACGGACTTACCAAGATCATGGACATCGAGTTTGCCGACGAGGAAGAGGCGCATATGGAGGATCTGCGTAAGATGCTCCTTGCCACCGTTCACGACGTGCGAGTTATCGTTATCAAGCTTTGCGACCGACTGCACAATATGCGAACTCTTGGCGCAAAGAAAGAGGACAGACGCCGCGCCAAGGCTCTTGAAACCATGCACATTTACGCACCGTTGGCTCACCTGCTCGGTATCCAGAAGCTCAAGCAGGAGCTTGAAAATCTGTCTCTCTATCACCTTGACCCTTACGGCTATCAGGAAATTCAGGATTATATTTCAAAAAAATACGGCGAGTGCATGGACCTCATCGAAAAGGTCCGCTCCCACGTTCAGGAGGAGCTTGAAAAGGCAGGCATAAAATTCCACCTTGAGAGCCGTATCAAGTCGGTTTACAGCATCTATAAAAAGATGTATAACAAGGGAAAATCCTTTGACGAGATATACGACTTCTTTGCTCTGCGAATCATTTGCGACGAGCCGGTTGACTGCTATTCGGTGCTTGGATTTATCCATGAGATGTATAAGCTGGTTCCCGGACGCTTCAAGGACTATATCTCAACCCCAAAGCAAAATAACTACCAGTCGATCCACACCACCGTTATCGGCGAGGACGGCATCCCCTTCGAGGTGCAGATACGCTCTGCCGCCATGCATCAGATAGCGGAATACGGTGTTGCGGCGCACTGGAAATATAAGACGGGCTCAAAGACGGGCGAGCAGGTTGATAAGAGACTTGAAAGAATTGCCAGCTTCATTGAGGCCGAGGAGGGAACAAAGGACCCCGAGGACTTCCTGGACACCTTCAAGACGGGTATCATTCAGGAAGAAATCCTCGTGTTCACACCCAAGGGTGATGTCGTGTCTTTGCCTGTCGGCTCGAACGTGATCGACTTTGCCTATTCTATCCACTCGGCTGTGGGTAATAAGATGGTGGGCGCGAAAATAAACGGAATGATCGTTCCCATTGACAAGATTCCCCAGAACGGCGATATCGTTGAGATTATCACCTCAAATTCCTCAAAGGGACCCAGCCGCGACTGGCTGAAAATCGTCCGCACAGGCGAGGCGAAGAGCAAGATTCGCCAGTGGTTCAAGAGGGAAAAGCGAGACGAGAATATTGCTGTGGGCAAGGGTATCATTGATGCCGAGCTGAAGAAATATTCACGCACGTATACCGACGCACAGCGCGCTGAGATCGTTATGAACGTTGCAAAGCGTATCGGCGTGCAGTCGGCGGAGGATCTTTATAATACCATCGGTTACGGCGGACTTTCCGTGTCCAAGATCGCGCTCAAGCTTCACGACGAGTTTGCAAGAATAGTCAAGGTCGAGGAGACCGAGCCGACCCCCGTGCAGATTCCCGTTGTCAAGCCCCATAAGCATCTCAAATCAAACAGCGGCATCGTCATTGACGGCGAGGCAGGCTGTCAGGTCAAGTTTGCCAAGTGCTGTAATCCGCTTCCCGGTGACACGGTCATCGGATTTGTCACCAAGGGCTTTGGAATCTCGGTTCATAAGCGTGACTGTCCCAACGTTGAATCCGGCATGGCGAACCCCGAGAATGCTCACCGCTGGGTAAAGGCCGAATGGGAGATCGACTCTGCCGTCAGCACCGACGTATACGAGGCGCTTCTGCAGATTTTTGCCTACAATTCTCTCACGCTCATGGCGGATATCACCATGACCTTGGCGGATATGAAGGTATCCGTGCTGTCAATCAACACACAGCAAAAGGGCGACGACAAAATAATCATAAATATGAAGATCAGCTGTAAGAATATCGATCATTTCAAGTCTATCGTTTCAAGACTGCGGGGACTCAAGGACATCGAGGACGTTACAAGAGGATTTTCGTGATATAAGAGGTAAAAATGAAAGCTGTACTTCAAAGAGTAAAAAGATCGTCTGTCGTGGTTGACGGGGAGACCGTCGGTCAGTGCGAGGCGGGACTTATGATACTTCTCGGTGTCGCCGCAGGTGACAGCGAGGAGGACGCAAGGCTGCTTGCCGCCAAAATCCTCAAGCTGCGCATTTTCAAGGATGAGAACGGTAAAATGAACAAGTCGGTTACCGATATCGGCGGTCAGGCATTGGTCGTATCGCAGTTCACGCTTCTCGCAAACTACGCTCACGGCAACCGCCCCGATTATCTGGGCTCCGAGAAGCCTGAGAGGGCAAACGAGCTCTACGAATATTTCGTTTCTCTTATGCGAGAGGGGCTTTCCCACGTCGGTACGGGCATTTTCGGTGCCGATATGGAGGTTAATATCGTAAACGACGGCCCCGTCACCATCGTGATGGACAGCGAGGTCCTGAAGAAAAAAGCACAGTAAAGGGAATTATTCAAATGAAACTGTTTCTTGACGGAAATATCCCAATAAACCGATATTACGTGCAGATGCTCTGCATGATATATTATCCGGGCATGACCTTCTCTCAGTCCGAGGACGAAGAGCAGTCGATCACGCTGACGGCAAAGGTCGAGCGTGCCGAGGACACCGTGACGGCGACCCTTACTTTGGTTGACGGCGACAAACAATGCACCGCCACACATTCAAAGGACGTCGACTCTGCCGTTTCCGAGGATAAAGCCATGAAGCTTGCCATCGGCGGCGCAATGTATAAAATAGGCAGTGAAATGCTGGATTACCGCCCGTCCTGGGGAATGCTCACAGGCGTTCGACCTTCAAAGGTGGCAACGGAGTTCCTGTCCGAGGGCAACAGCAAGACGAGAGTGAAGAAGATTCTCACCACCGACTATATGGCAACGCCCAAAAAGGCTCAGCTTGCCATTGACGTGGCGCTGGCAGAGAAGGAGATCATCGGGACACCCAAAAAGCGCGATTGCAGCGTTTATATCTCGGTGCCTTTCTGCCCAACAAGGTGCGCGTATTGCTCATTCGTGTCCTATACGTCAAAGCGTCTGCTGTCTCTCATTCCCGAATATACCGTGCGCCTTTGCCGTGATATTGAACGGACATTTTCTCTCATTGACGAGCTGAAAATGAACGTAAAGACCGTCTATATCGGCGGCGGAACGCCAACGATTCTGACGGCAGAGCAGCTGGAGGCGGTGCTTTCAACCGTTGCACGCTGTACCGACGTTTCAAAGCTTGAGGAATATACCCTTGAGGGCGGCAGACCCGACACCATAGACGAGGAAAAGGTGACGGTTGCCGTAAAATACGGCGTCACGCGCATGAGCGTGAATCCTCAGACCCTCAGTGACACCATTCTGTGCGGCGTGGGCAGATGCCACAGCCGAGAAGATTTTTTCCGCGCCTATGATATTGTCCGTGCGGGCGGCATAAAATATATCAATACAGACCTTATTGCGGGACTTCCCGGCGACCGCTTCAAGATCTTCTCGGATTCCTTTAAGAAGATCCTTGAGCTTGAGCCCGATAATATTACCGTTCACACCTTCTGTGTCAAGAAATCCGCTGAGCTCAAAAAGCAGGGTCCCGAGATATTCTCGGTCCGCGGCGGCGAAACGGGGAAGTGCATCGACTATTCACAGCTCAAAGCCGTTCAGTCGGGCTATAAGCCCTACTATATGTACCGCCAGAAGAACTCGGTGGGCAACTTTGAGAACGTGGGCTTTGCAAAGCCCGGCGCCGAAGGACTGTATAACATTTACATGATGGAAGAGGTACATACCATTTTCGCCGCAGGCGCGGGTGCGGTTACTAAGCTCGTGGAATATGACGGCGAGAATTGGAAGCGAACCAGGATAAAGAGGCTGTTCAGCCATAAATATCCCTACGAATATCTGGCGTCCGATAACTTTGACCGGATAGCCGAAGAATCCCGCGAATTCTTTGCGGACGTACCCCTTGACTGATTTTTTAGAAAGGATCGACTATGCAGGATAAGGAAAGCAGCTCCAGACGGCAGCTGATGAGTGGCGTGGCGATAATGACTGTCTCCACGGCTATCGTAAAAATTATAGGTCTTGTATATAAGATCCCCATGCTCCGCCTTCTGTCGGAGGAGGGCATGGCTTATTTCAACTCGGCTTATAATATATATGTAATGTTTTATATGATCTCAACGGCGGGATTGCCCGTTGCGATCTCAATTCTCGTGTCTGAAAACCGCGTTCACGGGAATCTGAAAAACATCAAAAAAATATACCGAGTGGCATTGTCTCTGTTTTTTGTCATTGGCCTTGCGGGAATGCTGTGCATGATGCTTCTGTCAAAGCAGTTTGCCAGCGCTATCGAGATGGACGCATCGGCATACTGTATCATCGCTATCGCGCCGACGCTGTTTTTCGTTTGCCTGTCCAGCGCGGTTCGAGGATATTTCCAGGGACATCAGATCATGATTCATACGGGAGCTTCCCAGATAATCGAGTCTGTCCTTAAAATGTCGGTTGGTCTTATCCTTGCAGCTTGGGCTATCAAAAAGGGCTATGACCTGCCAATGGTCGCGGCATTTGGTGTTCTTGGACTTACTATCGGAGTTGTTGTGTCGGCACTCTACCTCATGCTTGCAAAGCTGATTTTTGAGGCGAGACATGCAAGAACGAATGAGCTTCAGACTACCTATGTCGATACCACAAAAAACATCCTCACTCGCCTTGTGAAGATCGCTGTTCCCATAACACTCAGCTCGTCCGTCATGGGCGTGACCCGCATTGTTGACACCGCGCTCATTGCGTCCAGACTTCAAGCGGCGGGCTTTTCCGAGGAGCTTGCAACCAGAATGTACGGCGCATACAGCACCCTGGCTGTGCCTATGTATAATCTGCCGCCATCAATCATCTCGGGAATTTCTCTGTCACTTGTTCCCATGCTGACGGCGGCCATAGAATCGAAAAACCGCGAAAAGGAAAAGATGGTGCTGTCCTCATCCCTTCGGATCTGCGCGCTTTTCGCCATGCCCTGCGCTGTGGGAATTTCAATGTTCAGCCGCCCGATACTTGAGCTGCTCTTTACCGATCAGACCTGGGCGATCGACACGGCGGCACCTCTGCTTTCTGTTCTTGGAATCGCGGTTTTGTTTGCGGGAATGATGACGGTAACCAACGCCGTTCTTCAGGCGTACGGACAGGAGAGAAAGCCAATCATTTCAATGGCGGTGGGTTGTGCTGTCAACGTCGTATTCAACTACGTGCTTATCGGAAGTGAGACCTTCAATATCTACGGCGCGCCTATCAGCACGCTTCTTTGCACGGCGACGGTTATGATAATGAATTTCTGCTTTATCAAAAAGTACGCTACCGATTTTGATGGCGTGATAAAGCTTTTG